>NZ_LWSR01000132.1:3278-4406 GCF_001660745.1 Gardnerella sp. 26-12 | reverse complement strand
CGTGGGCTCGGAGATGTGTATAAGAGACAGATATTGCTTTTATTTGTTTTGGGGAAAATATGGAAGCTAATTTAGATAAAAAATACGAGGAAAATACACAAAAAATAGCGGACGAATTGGAAGGATCCCCGTTGCTGAACGAGGTTTTAGGTGAAGCATTAGAAAAGTGTAAGCTGTTTCACGTGAAACTTCAGCAAGAAGGATTAATAAGAGGTCTTATCGGTCCTAGAGATATGAATATTCTCTGGGAAAGGCATATATTAAATTCTGCAGCAGTTGTTCCTTTTATTAAAGAAGCAATAGTTGGTAGAAAAAATAAAAGAGTTGCAGATGTAGGTAGCGGCGGAGGTTTTCCTGGTCTAGTTTTAGCTGCGTGCTTACCTGATTATGACGTTACTTTGATTGAACCTATGGAGCGTCGTGTTGATTGGTTGCGTGAGTGCGTTGCTCTTATGAAATTAAAAAATGTTACTATATTTCACGGCAGATCAGATGAAGTTATTGACAAAGTTAAGTCACATGAAATTCCAGCGTTTGATGTAGTAACATGCAGGGCTGTAGCTCCTATGACGAAATTAGCTGGATGGACTATTCCTCTATTGAATAAGCACGGGAAATTAATAGCATTAAAGGGTAAATCTGCTCAAGCAGAAGTAGAAAAAGCTGTAAAAATGATTCGAAAAGCCGGTGGAATAGATACTCATGTTTTTGAGGCACCTGTTGCATCTGGCTTACAACCAACTACAGTTGTAATAGTAAATAAAGCCTAATTTTTTAATTAAAATTTGTGTTTGCGCAAGTTTTCGTTTAGTATGATGCAATTTTATTTGCGATGTTCTTGCGTATCGTCTATGAGTTTTGACTGGTGTTTTCTGAAAACGGTCTGATGAGTCTCGAAAGTTCTTGTTTGGCGTGGCGTGAGTTTTAGCGGGTGTTTGGCTGGCGGATTTCTTTGTGTGGCTGTGTGAGATAGGAATTACTTGTCTCGCAGCGCTCCGCTCTTATACCTTATTTGGACTTAGCGGTTGTGTAGTTAAGTTTAGTTTTTTACTTACTTTTTCTGCAAAAATAGTATTCATCAACAAGATTATTACTATCGTTCCGCTTTTATATTGCTCGACCAAGCAA
>NZ_LWSR01000132.1:0-3000 GCF_001660745.1 Gardnerella sp. 26-12 | reverse complement strand
TAGTTAAGTTTAGTTTTTTACTTACTTTTTCTGCAAAAATAGTATTCATCAACAAGATTATTACTATCGTTCCGCTTTTATATTGCTCGACCAAGCAATTCCTATCTCCCACTATTAGTAAAACCGCTAGTGTTTTTGGTGTGGTAGGAGTGCCTGGTGTGACGTGCGCAGCAGCACGGATGCTAGTGTTCTCTATGCGATAAATATTCAACGTCCGCAGAGCAATACTGTTAAAGTTTGCTAATCAATAAATAATCGCCGTTTGCAAAGCATTACTGCAAAGCTACATAATCGCCGTTTGCAAAGCATTACTGCAAAGCTTCATGTGCAACGTTTGCAAAGCATTGGCGCAAAGCTACAGAAACATACAAGCATCCAATCAATGCGAAAAATCTCACACATGAATATAAATTGTTCAATTAGGTTTTGGGGAGGGCGAGGCATTGATTGTTTCTATTTTGTAGTGTGCAGTAGCATTAATATTAGTGTTCTATGATTAGAAAAATATGTAGTTAGTTATGGAATAAGGTGTTGATGTTTCATGTGAAACATCAAAAAATTTGTGCTTTTTATGTCCATGGAAACGACGAAACTTAAAACACGATATTTTTGTTTTAAGAGTTTCGCATATTTAATTGGGGGTGATACGTCGTGGAATCAGCTGCTGAAACGATTCAACGAATTTTTGGAGATTCAAAATCCTCCCTAGGTATTGAATTGGCAGATTTGACATCTCGTTTTCATTCCATTGAACAAGCGAAATATCCTAAGCCTAAGCAAACGCGTTTTATTGCTGTTGCTAATCAAAAAGGTGGAGTAGGAAAAACAAGTTCTGCTGTAAATCTTGCTGCAGCTATGGCAGTAAGTGGATCAAAAGTACTTCTTATTGATATGGATCCACAAGGGAATGCGTCAACTGCATTAAATACTCCTCATGCTTCTGGTAATTTGTCGGTTTACGATGTTCTTGAAGGGCGAAAAAGTATCGCTGAAGTAAAACATGCTTGCCCAGATATTGAAGGACTTGATGTTGTGCCAGCATCCATTGATTTAAGTGGTGCTGAATTAGAGCTTGCAGATATGGATAATCGTAATAATCTGTTAAAGGATGCCTTGCAAGAATATCTTGATAATAGCAGCGAACATTACGATTATGTTTTTATTGATTGTCCTCCGTCGCTTGGCTTGTTAGTGATTAATGCCATGTGTGCAGCACGTGAAATGCTTATACCAATTCAAGCTGAGTATTATGCTCTTGAAGGTTTAGGACAGCTTATAAGAACTATTGGTTTAGTCCAGCAACATTACAATCCAATTTTAGTTGTTTCTACAATGCTTGTTACTATGTTTGACAAGCGAACTTTATTAGGCAGAGAAGTTTTCCAAGAAGTTAAAAAACATTATCCAAATATTGTGCTTGAGACTACGATTCCTCGTACTGTGAAAATACCTGAAGCGCCAAGTTTTAACCAAAGTGTTATTACTTATGATCCTCATGGATCAGGAGCGATTTCTTATCGCGAAGCTGCGTTAGAAATAGCGAAAAGGTCTAAGACAGTATTATCTGTTATTGCAGCAAAGCAAGATGCTAATCGACAAGAACAACAACAGGAGAATCAATAATGAGTGGAAATAAGTCTCGCCTGGGTAAAGGTTTAGGTGCTTTGTTCCCAGCTTTGCCTGGCGAGGATGCGCTTGCCGATGCATCTAATAATTTGCAATTTAATGTTTCACGTGAAACAAAAAAATCCGAATCTGTGGATAGTCAATTAGAAGAACAAGCAAAAGTTTCACGTGAAACGTTACATAAAGATAATAATCAATCAAAAAATGTTTCACATGAAACAAAGGTCCCTAGTATGAGCAATTCAATTGCTCCTCACGCGGATAAGAATAATAACAAAATAAAGAATGTTTCACGTGAAACCGTGCCGTCAATTCATACTAACAAGCATTCTCATAAACGTTCAACTATGCCATCTCTTGGAGATGTCACTAGACCTATGGATTTCTTTTTTGGAGATTCAGCATCAACGACATTTATGTCGTCTAAGGCAAAAAATAATGAAGAAACCGTTATTGGTGAAAAAAATAACGCTGCTGAAAAATCGAATAAAACCGCAAAAAATGAGCCTTTGAAGCCAGTAAAAGGTGGATATTTAGCTTATCTTAAGCCGTTAGATATTGTTCCTAATGCGCATCAACCTCGAACAATTTTTGATGAAGATGAGCTGCGAGAACTTGCGTCATCTATTAAAGAAGTCGGCGTTTTACAGCCTATAGTTGTGCGACCTATTGTTGATGCAGATAAAAATGATGAACAAATTGCACATTATGAACTTATTATGGGCGAGAGAAGATGGCGTGCTTCTCAGCTAGCTGAACTTGATACAGTTCCAGCGATTGTGCGCACAACTGCTGATGAAAATATGTTAAGAGATGCATTGCTTGAAAATCTTCATCGCGTTGCTCTTAATCCTCTTGAAGAAGCGGCAGCATATTCTCAGATGATAGATGATTTTGGTTTAACACAGATTCAGCTTTCTCAGTCTGTATCAAAATCACGTCCACAAATTGCTAATACTTTAAGACTTCTCAATCTTCCTGCTAGCGTGCAAAAACATGTCGCCTCAGGTGTGCTTTCTGCAGGTCACGCACGAGCACTACTTGGCTTGGAAAATCCAGAAGATATGGAAAGTCTAGCCAATCGCATTATTGCAGAAGGATTGTCAGTTCGTAGTACTGAAGAGATTGTTTCGTTGAAGAATGAAGATACATCTCATGGAGCAGTACGTACGCGTGTGCGTCGCAATAATCAGTGGTCTTCTTCGCCTGTGCGCAAGCAGCTTGAGGAGTATTTTGCTACCAAAGTTTCTATTAAGGGCACAGAAAATCATGGAAGAATCGAGATTGTCTTTTCTTCTCCTGAAGAAATGCAACGAATTATTGGTTTACTTGTTTCTAAAAAAGAATAGTAGTTTCTGTCTCTTATACACATCT
>NZ_LWSR01000131.1:0-3075 GCF_001660745.1 Gardnerella sp. 26-12 | reverse complement strand
ATCTAAAAGAAATGCCTCCAAACGCAAACGCAGCTTGAAGGCATTTCTACGAATATTTATTTTTATTTAGTATCTAGCAATAATTTTGCTTTAATACTATTTGCGCAATTAATCTTCCTCAAATGGATCAAAATCGCGACGCACGCGGCGACGAGGACGCTCTGCGCGCTCTTCGCGAGCCGAACGATACTCGTCATAGTGATCGTCATCAGCTGCATAACGCGGCTTTCTATCAGATACGCGACGATTTTCTGAATCTCGACGATTTGAGCGATCTTCACGGTCGTCACGATCTGCACGATCGTCACGGTCATCGCGATTTTCGTAACGATCGTCACGGTCATCGCGCACGCGGCGACGAGGACGCTCATCAAAATCGTTATCGCTGTAACGGTTATCGCGATCTGCACGATCTGCACGACGGTCGTCTCGACGAGTGTTGCGGTCATCATAACGGTTATCGCGATCCATGTATCGGTCATTTCGATCCATGCGATCTCGATCGTCACGGTCATCGCGCATGCGGCGACGAGGACGCTCATCGCGATCTGCACGATCCGCACGGTCATGATTATCGCGATCGTCACGGCGAGAACGACGGTAATCGCCACGAGAGTCACGAGAATCGCGATCGTCGCGAGAACTGCGGGAACGATTTTCACGCACTGCTGGAGCAGAAGATTCTTGATCTTCAAAACCTGGAATAGCCAAAGAAATCTTGCCACGCTCATCTACGCTTTGTACGATAACTTCAACATTATCGCCTTCCTTCAGCACATCTTCAACAGTGTCAATGCGCTCACCATTTGCTAAATTGCGAATCTGTGAAATGTGAAGCAAACCGTCAGTTCCAGGAGTCAAATTCACAAAAGCTCCAAAGCTTGTGGTCTTAACAACCTTGCCTGTGAAAGTTTCACCAGCTTTTGGCACACGAGGATTTGCAATAGAATCGATGATTCCCTTAGCTTTCTCAGCAGCTTCTCCGCCTTCAGAAGAAATGTAAACAGTACCGTCATCTTCAATAGCGATTTCAGCACCAGTTTCTTCCTGAATTTGGTTAATCATCTTGCCCTTAGGCCCAATTACCTCACCAATCTTGTCTACAGGAATTGTGGTTGTAATAATGCGTGGAGCGAATGGACTCATCTCAGCTGGGCAATCAATGCATTCGTTAATAACTTCAAGAATCGTTGCACGAGCTTCATGTGCCTGCTGCAAAGCGGCAGCTAAAATATCAGCTGGAATACCATCAAGCTTCGTATCGAGCTGCAAAGCAGTGATGAATTCAGAAGTACCAGCAACCTTGAAGTCCATATCACCAAATGCATCTTCTGCACCGAGAATATCAGTCAAAGTCTTGAAGATATGCTTTCCATCAACATCACCAGAAACTAAGCCCATAGCAATACCAGCAACTGGAGCCTTCAAAGGCACGCCAGCAGCAAGCAAAGAAAGCGTAGAAGCACAAACGGAACCCATAGAAGTAGAACCGTTAGAACCAATAGCTTCAGACACCTGACGAATAGCGTATGGGAACTCTTCGCGACCTGGCAAAACTGGAACCAAAGCCTTCTCAGCTAAAGCACCGTGACCAATTTCACGACGCTTTGGAGAACCAACGCGACCAGTTTCACCAGTGGAGTATGGAGGCATTTCGTAATTGTGCATATAACGCTTAGTCTGTGGACCAGAAAGCGCATCAACCTGCTGCTCCATCTTAAGCATATTCAAAGTAGTCACACCCAAAATCTGAGTTTCACCACGCTGGAAAAGTGCAGAACCGTGTACGCGAGGCACAACATCAACTTCTGCAGAAAGCGTACGAATATCGCGCAAACCACGACCATCAATACGATAATCTTCAGTCAAAATACGACGACGAACAATTTGACGCTGCAATTCTTTAAACGCATTGCCGAGTTCCTTTTCCTTTTCGGCTTCGTCCATATCAGTGAATTCTTCAGCGATTGCAGCACGCACGCCTTCCTTAATTTCAGCGATGCGATCTTGACGAGGAAGCTTTTCAGCAATAGAAAGAGCTTCATTCAAATCAGCATGAGCAATCTCGTCAATACGAGCATAAAGTTCGTCAGTATATTCTGGGAAGAGTTGGAATTCCTTAGTTTCCTTAGCTGCAATACGCTTCAACTCATTTTGAGCATCGCAAATAACCTTAATAAATGGCTTTGCAGCTTCCAAACCTCCGGCTACGACTTGCTCATCTGGCTTGGTTTGACCATCATTGTAAATCAAATTCCAAGCATTCTTACCAGCACCAGCCTCAATCATTGCAATAGCAACATCGCCGTTTTCAATCACACGACCAGCCACAACAATCTCAAATACTGCACGCTCGCGCTCACTCCAACGTGGGAAAGCAACCCACTGGCCATCAATCAAAGCCAAACGAACGCCAGAAACTGGGCCCTCAAATGGCAAACCAGAAATCATAGTAGATGCAGACGCCGCATTCAAAGCAATAACATCGTAAGCATCATCTGGATTAATTGCCAAAATTGTTTCAACAACTTGCACTTCGTTACGTAAAGTGTGTGGGAACAACGGACGCAACGGGCGATCAATAATACGGCATGCCAACGTTGCTTCGTTAGAAGGACGACCTTCACGGCGGAAGAACGAACCTGGAATCTTTCCAGCAGCATACATTTTTTCTTCCACATCAACAGTTAATGGGAAGAAGTCGTAATTTTCCTTCGGACTAGATCCTGCAGTCGTCGTCGACAAAATCATGGAATCGTCATCCAAATATGCGGCAACAGCACCATCTGCTTGCTGAGCAAGTCGACCAGTTTCAAAGCGTAGCGTACGCTTACCAAATGAACCATTATCAATAACGGCTTCTACAGCCTTAATTTCGGGACCCTCCACGGGTTCCTCCTTTTCTTAACTTACCTAATCAACCAACATGCGTAATAACATTGACGACTTCGCATTATTACTTATATGCGAATATTTGCACTCTTTGCAACACTTGCGTTACGTCAATATTTCGTAGTGTTTTTTGTTTCGGTTACTTCAATCATCCGTATTCAGTTATACATCAATCTTTAATTA
>NZ_LWSR01000130.1:0-3223 GCF_001660745.1 Gardnerella sp. 26-12 | reverse complement strand
GTATTAAGACGTTATATACAAATATTTAAAGGGGTTAGGTTGTGGTATTCTTGGGGTTATCGTGTGCATTCACATGCCTCTTGTAGTTATCTGCAAAGGTTATCTGCAAAATGGTGATGGTTTAATTGTCTAAACACAAAGTTTTAGGCTGCACACTTTTAGGAAATATATCAAACGGCACAAGGAGTCAAATATGACTAAACACGTCGCGCCGAAAGCCAAAACTACTGCGACGGCATTTGCCAAAGAACTTCAAGAGCACCTCAAGTACACCCAGGGTGTAACGCCAGAGCAGGCCACTACGGCAGATGTGTATGTTGCCGCTGCTACCGCAGTTCGTCGTCACTTGATGGACTCTTGGATGCAGACTCAGCATGACATGGTTAATGGCAACACCAAGGCTGTGGGCTATTTGAGCGCAGAGTTCTTGATGGGTAAGCAGCTTGAGAACGCTTTGTTGAACGCTGGTCTTACTGACCAATTCAATAAGGCTGTTACTAAGCTTGGCTTCGATCCAAAGGCAGTTATCAATGCTGAGTATGAGCCAGGTTTAGGTAATGGCGGTTTGGGTCGTCTCGCAGCCTGCTTCATCGATTCACTCGCCTCTATTGGCGTTCCAGCATTTGGCTACGGCATCCAGTATCGTTACGGCATCTTCAAGCAGCGCTTTGATGAAGAAGGTAAGCAGGTTGAAACCCCTGATTACTGGCTTAGCAACGAAGAGCCATGGGGTCACATTGATTATGGTCGTGACCAGCGCGTCAACTTCGGTGGTGAAGTTGTAGAGGAAAACGGCAAGCGCGTTTGGAAGCCAGCTTGGTCTGTTCGCGCAGTACCAGTTGACTACATGGTTCCAGGTTATAATTCTGGTCGCGTAAATACTCTTCGTTTGTGGACCGCTAAGTCTTACGATGAGTTTGATTTGCTCACCTTCAACAAGTCCGAGTACTTGGATGCTGTAAAGCCACAGGTTGCAGCAGAAAACATTTCTAAGATTCTTTACCCAGAAGATTCCACTCCAGAAGGTAAGGCTTTGCGTCTTGAGCAGCAGTACTTCTTCGTAGCTGCTTCTATCCATGATGCAATCCGCGTATTCTACCCAGGTCAGGATAAGCCGGATCTCACTACCTTCCCAAGCAAGATTAACTTCCAGTTGAACGACACTCACCCAGTTATCGGCATTCCAGAGCTTATGCGCGTTCTTATGGACGAGTACGGCTACGATTGGAACACCGCTTGGGGTATCACCACCAAGACCTTCAACTACACTTGCCACACCTTGCTTCCAGAAGCTTTGGAAGTTTGGCCAGCCAAGCTTATTGGCGAACTGTTGCCACGCCACCTTGAAATCATTCAGGGCATTAGCGAGCAGTTCCGCAACGAGCTTCGCGGTAAGGGCGTTGCTGAGGATCAGGTTGAGCGCATGCGCATCGCTACCGACGCTGACGAAAATGGCGAAGGTGCTGTAGTTCGCATGGCTTACTTGGCTACCTACGGCGGTTCTTACGTTAACGGTGTTGCTGAACTTCACTCTGAGTTGTTGAAGGATGTCACTTTGAAGGACTTCTCCAGCGTTTACCCAGATAAGTTCAAGAACGTTACTAACGGCGTAACTCCTCGTCGTTTCGTGCGCTTGAGCAACCCACGCATGTCTGCTCTTATTACTGAGGGCTTGGGCACAGACGCATGGCAGGGTAATTTGGAGCTTCTTGAAGGCTTGAAGCCATTGGCTGACGACAAGGCGTTCGTTAAGAAGTTTGCTGAAGTTAAGAAGCAGAACAAGCTTGCCTTCGTTGATTTTGCAAAGCAGAAGTATGGCTTTGAGATCAACCCAGACACAATGTTCAACACCATTGTTAAGCGTTTGCACGAGTACAAGCGCCAGTCCATGAAGATCCTCCAGGTTATCTCCACATACGCTGGAATCAAGAATGGCACAATCGACGTAGACAAGATGCTTCCACGCACCGTGTTCTTCGGCGCTAAGTCTGCTCCAGGCTATGCTATGGCAAAGCTCACCATTCAGCTCATTAACAATGTTGCTCGCGTGGTGAATAACGACCCAGCATGCAAGGGCAAGCTTGCAGTGTTCTTCCCACCAAACTACAACATCGAGTTGGCTATGAACTTGATTCCTGCCACCGATTTGGATGAGCAGATTTCTCAGGCTGGTAAGGAAGCTTCTGGTACCGGTAACATGAAGTTTGCTTTGAACGGTGCTTTGACTGTTGGTACTCTCGATGGTGCAAACGTTGAGATTCGCGAGCGCGTTGGCGCAGAGAACTTCTTCCTCTTCGGCATGACCGTTGACGAAGTTGATAAGCTCTACGCTGAAGGATACGATCACGGCGGCTCCCGTAAGTACTACGAGTCTGATCCTCGCTTGAAGACCGCTGTTGACATGGTTGCTGACGGCACCTTCTCCAATGGCGACAAGAGCGTGTACGAGCCACTCGTTAACGATTGGCTCACCCATGATTACTTCATGGCAATGGCTGACTTCAGCTCTTACATGGATATTCAGGCTCAGATTGAGGAAACTTACCGCGATCCAATGAAGTGGGCTCGCATGGCAGTCTTGAACGTAGCCAACTCTGGTTACTTCTCTTCTGACCGCTCTATCGAAGATTACCTCGATCGCATTTGGCACACTGGTGCTCTTCCAACACCTGTTGCTGAGTAATTGAGTATTCTCCAATAGCAATACATAGAAAATAAAAGGCGGAGACTGTTAATCAGTTTCCGCCTTTTATTTGTGTAAATTTTAGTTAAATTGCATGTAAGACAAACGCTTTTGTTTACAACAATTCTTTAGTAATTACAAATGAAGGCGACTACGAATATACGCAATCGCCTTCATTTTGGACTGTATAAAGCAAATGTCACTTATGCCTCGGCGGCAGGAGTATCGTTAGCTTCTTTCTCTTCTTTTTCTAACCCTAGGTCAATTGGCGAAGAACTGTTCTCCCATGGTTCCTCCCAAGGGTCATAATCAGGATTATGCTGCTTGTACACATACAACGCAGCAATACCTGCGAGCAGTGCTCCGAAGAGCAGTGCAAAGAACTTCCAACCGCCAGAGGATCTGTTCTCCATGATGGCTCCTTTCCGGTTAAGCTGACCTGCTCGTCCAAGTCAACAATCTATACCGCTTTTTGTCGCGTAATAACTATCATAGTTGCTTTTCTTCAGAGTTGCATCTTTTTTAAATAATGTTATTGAT
>NZ_LWSR01000013.1:0-15842 GCF_001660745.1 Gardnerella sp. 26-12 | reverse complement strand
CTCTTCGTCGGCAGCGTCAGATGTGTATAAGAGACAGATTATAAATAATTCTCGTAAATGTGCCGAACCTATACTGAAAAATCAAGAAGTTGTAATATACGCTCATGAGTGCAATAAGAATTCAAAACATCATTTTGAGTTGATTGCAGATTGTTTAATAATTCTTATTGCTAATAAAGCTGCAATATTATATACGACTGATTTGCAATCGTCAGATCAAGCTTTGCTTGAGATGTTACGAAAGTTCTTGCAAAAAAATTCCTCAATAACAGTATTGCATGATTATAAAAAGCATTTGGGATTGCTAAAATCGCTAAAATTATTCGATTCGAATAATTCATTTGGCACTCCACTTCTTGATACTCGATTGGCATCATATTTATTGGAGCCTGATTTTCGAGCTGAAACGTTAGAAAATATGGCTGAACATTATTTAGATATTCAGTCAGATGAAGATAATTTGGGTGAAAATGAAGCTAAGCAGGGTGAGCTTGATCTTCTTATTGACGATGGAATGCCAGCTAGTGAAGAAGAAACTAATGAAAAGCAAACTCAAGCGTGTGAAGCTAAATTCTTAAGAACTACGCTTCTTATTCGTCTTTTGGCTCTTCATTTTGCTTCAACACTTGATGATAGAAAACAAACTGGTTTGATGACTGATTTGGAAATGCCTATTTCGCGAGTTTTGCGTGGCATGGAAGACGTCGGTGCTGCAGTTGATATGCAACGTTTAAGTGGTATGCTTAAGCAATTTTCTGCAGATGCTGAGTTTGCGCAAAATATGGCTTGGAAAGTTGCAGGTAGTTCTGTTAATTTACAAAGCCCTAAGCAGCTGCAGCAAATACTTTTTGAGCATTTTGGTCTTAAACCTACTCGTCGCACAAAGAATGGCTCGTACACGACTAATGCCGAAGCTTTGCAAGCTATGTACGTTAAACTCGATCCCGAAGAACCTGCAAGTCAATTCTTGGGTGCTTTACTTAAACATCGCGAAACTAATAAATTGAAACAGATTGTGCAAAGTTTAATTGATGCAGCTCATTATGACGATAGGCGCATCCATACAACTTTTGAGCAGACTATTGCAGCAACTGGACGTTTAAGTTCTGCTGATCCTAATCTTCAAAATATTCCTAATAGGAATGCTGCTGGTCGTGAAATTCGTGCTGCTTTTATTCCAGGAGAAGAATTTGAATATTTAATGAGTTGTGATTATTCACAAGTTGAGCTTCGTATTATGGCCCATGCATCTCATGATAAAACTCTTATTGAAGCATTCCGTTCCGGCGTAGATTTTCATAAATATGTTGCTAGCTTAGTTTATAAGATTCCTGTTGAACAAGTAACGCCGGATCAACGTTCTCACGTAAAAGCTATGAGCTATGGATTGGCATATGGATTGAGTACTTATGGGCTGGCAAAACAACTTTCTATTAGTCCGGCTGAAGCTGAAATGTTAAAAAATAAGTATTTTGATACTTTTGGCAATGTTCATGACTATTTGGAATCTCTTGTGTCGAAGGCAAAAGAACTTGGGTACACAGAAACTATGTTTGGTCGACGTAGGTATTTCCCGCAACTTTCTTCCAATAATCGTGCATCTCGTGAAGCTGCTGAGCGCGGAGCTCTTAATGCTCCAATACAAGGTACTGCAGCAGATATTATGAAACTTGCTATGCTTCGTGTTGATTTGGGATTGCGTGAAGCAAAAGTGCGCAGCCGCGTAATATTGCAAATACATGATGAATTGATTCTGGAAATTTCACATGGTGAGCAAGCGCAGGTAGAAAATATTGTGCGTAAAGCTATGGAAAATGCTGTGCATTTAGACGTTCCTCTTAATGTTTCTACTGGAGTTGGTGTAGATTGGCAACTAGCAGCGCATTAGCACTGCTTAAAGGTAGAAGAAATGATTAGATTAAGCAAAGTAATTGAAGCTATAGAAACATTGTACCCATTAAGCTTTGCTGAAGAGTGGGATGAGCCTGGTCTTATTGTTGGAGACTTGAATTCCCAAATTCAGCGAATCGTATGTGTTAGTGATCCTACGATTAGCGCAGTTGATCGAGCGTTATCAATGGGTGCAAACCTATTAGTGACTCATCATCCGCTATTTTTCAAAGCTGTGCATGGAGTTTCAAACGAAACTGTTCGTGGCGAAATTGTACAGCGCTTAATTAGTAATAATTGTGCGCTATGGGTTGGTCACACTAATGCGGATGTCGCGTGGCGCGGAGTTGCTCATGCTGCGGCAGAGTATTTTGGTCTTCATAATTTGCGCCCAATTGTTGTTTCTAAACAGATTGATTCTGCTGGACGTAACATTGGCTTAGGCAGAATTGGTGTTTTGGATGTGCCAATATCATTGCGTGATTTTGCGCAAAATGTTTTTAACGTTCTTCCTCATACAAAAGTTGGTGTTCAAGTTGCTGGAAATCTTGATGCGAAAGTTAGTACAGTAGCTGTTTTGCCTGGTTCTGGGGAAAGCTTGTTAGATGAAGTTCGCAAGGAAAAAGTTGACGTATATGTTACAAGCGATTTGCGTCATCATCCTGCACTTGATGCAATTGAGCGAGCTAAATATGAATCGAAACTGCGTCTTTCTTCTGGTGAAGATTACATTCAACACACATATCCTATGATTATTAACACTTCTCATAGTGCTATTGAATCATTGTGGTTTACTTATGCGATTAATGATATTGCTGATTGCATAGAAGAAATGTATGGAGAGCGTCCAGAAGTTGCTTGGTTAGGTGAAGCTTGCGATCCATGGAATTACGTTATTAATTGAGGCTTTCATTTAAATTCAATCTTTTTTTAAATAACGTCAACATGACGTGAAAACTACTCGAATATATGAGATACTTATATTATGCATATACGACCAGGTTCCATGTATCCGCTTGGCGCAAACTATGATGGCGCTGGCGTGAATTTTGCGCTGTTTTCCGAAGTTGCTAAGCGCGTTGAATTATGTTTATTTGATGAGCATGATAACGAAACACGTATTGATATGACTGAGCAGAACTCATACGTGTGGCATAACTATGTTTCAGGCATACAGCCTGGTCAGCGTTATGGTTATCGTGTTCACGGACCTTATGATCCTTCTCATGGTTTATGGTGTAATCCTCATAAGTTGTTGCTTGACCCATATGCCAAGGCGATTGAAGGAAATATAGACGGTGATGAGAGTCTTTTCTCGTATTGGTTTGATAATCCAGATGATATTTCAGCAATGAATACTTTAGATTCTGCGGATCATACGATGAAGGCTGCAGTTATTAATCCGTATTTTGATTGGGGTAATGATCAGCACCCTATGATTCCGTATCATGATTCCGTTATTTACGAAGCTCATGTTCGTGGAATGACTAATCTTGATAAACGTGTTCCTCCAGATATTAGAGGCACTTATGCTGGACTTGCACATCCAAGCGTTATTTCTTATTTAAGGAAGCTTGGTGTTACTGCAATAGAATTGATGCCTATTCATCAGTTTGTAAACGATTCTTTCTTGCAAAATAAAGGATTAAGTAACTACTGGGGATACAACACTATTGGTTTCTTCGCTCCTCAAAATTCTTACTCCAGTTCTGGTCAGCGCGGAGAGCAAGTTAACGAATTTAAATCAATGGTTAAGGCATATCATGCTGCAGGTATGGAAGTTATTCTAGACGTGGTTTACAATCACACTGCTGAAGGCAATGATCGTGGTCCTACTTTGAGTTTCCGTGGTATTGATAATCGCGCATATTATCGCCTTGTAGATAATGACCAGCGTCATTATTTTGATACTACCGGTACTGGTAATTCCTTACTTATGCGTTCTCCAAAAGCATTGCGGTTAATCACAGATAGTTTGCGTTATTGGGTAACTGAAATGCATGTTGATGGCTTCCGTTTCGATTTAGCAGCAACTCTTGCGCGTCAGTTCCAAGAAGTAGATAAACTTTCTGCATTCTTTGACATTATTGAGCAGGATCCTATTATTTCAAGTGTAAAACTTATCGCTGAGCCTTGGGATATTGGTGTTGGTGGATATCAAGTTGGTGGATTCCCTCCAAGTTGGTCCGAATGGAATGGAAGATATCGCGATTGTGTCCGCGACTTTTGGCGTTCGCAACCATCTACATTACCTGAATTTGCCAGTAGACTTATGGGTAGCTCAGATTTATATGAGCAAAATGGACGAAAGCCTGTAGCTTCCGTGAACTTTATTACAGCTCACGATGGCTTCACTATGAACGATTTAGTTAGCTATAACGAAAAACATAATGAAGCTAATAAGGAAGGCAATTGCGATGGTGCGAACGACAATCGTTCGTGGAATTGCGGTGTTGAAGGACCTACTAATATTCACGATGTTAATGAATTGCGTGAACGTCAAATACGTAATTTGTTCTCAACTCTTTTGATGAGCCAGGGCATTCCTATGATATGCGCTGGTGATGAAGTCATGCGCACGCAGAATGGTAATAACAATGCTTATTGCCAAGATAACGCTATTTCGTGGATAAGTTGGGATTATAACGAAACTCAACGAGATATGTTCGATTTCGTTTCCAAGCTTATTCACTTGCGATTAAAGCACCCTGTGTTGCATCGTCGTCGTTTCTTTACGGGTCGTTCTGCTGGAGATGATGTAAGCGATATTCCACAAGTTGAATGGCTTGACCATAATGGTACTGTTATGGATATGGAGGACTGGTCAAATACTCATGCTTTATCTGTGATGATTTATTTGAATGGTTCGGATATTCCAGAAACTGACTGGTATGGAACGAGAATGGTTGATAATGACTTTATTCTTATTTTTAATGCGCATTATGAACCTATTACTTTTACTTTGCCAGATAAACGTTATGGTGAGAAGTGGAAGTTGATTGTGGACACATATAATCCAAAGGGTCCAGAATTGTTATATGAGGCAGGATTTAATATTGTTGCACAATCTCGTAGTTTCTTGCTTCTTATGAGTGAGCATAAACCAGAACATTAAATATTATGTTTTGTTTGTAAAGAATTTCGTGACTTGTAAAAAACTAAAAGCAGCGCAGAAATTTAAGTTTCTACGCTGCTTTTGTTAGTTTAATTTATCTTTTTGTTCTTATTCTATTTGTGCTTTTGAGCTTCTATTTAATACTAAAGCTTGATTTATTTTTGATTGAAGACGATCGCTTTGCATAGCCGCAACTTGTCGTGAAAATACAATAATCCATCCAAGAAACAGCAGACACGATAATGCTTCAACATTTGTAAGAGTATTATTTCCATGTATCCACTGATTTCCTGCCCACGCAGTAAGAATAACCGCTAAATCGGAAGCAATATAGAATGTGCGAGAAAGCTTAGGCGCAAGCCATGGAAGACATACAAGCATTGTGCAAATTAATCCTGTTACTCCTCGAGCACACAAATCATGTAAGAAAGGATGTGGTGTGTATCTAAAAGTTCCTATTCCAATAAACGATATTCCTCCAAGAATCAGCAAAGCTGCCATAACAGTTGTGCGCATCTTGAAGTATTTAATTAGTTTTTGGCTATTGTGTTGCAGCATTTCATGCTGCGTTGCAACGAATTCAGTAATAGCAAAGTAGCTCGTTATAATAATGCAAATTCCTGACAAAACAAGTGTTGCATTAAACATACTAGCTGCAAATGTTGTGCGGTCTCCAAGTTGAGAGAAATTATTGTTATACCAGTACGGATCATCTGTCGTAAGACCTGCAGTTGCAGCTCCAGAAATAACGAATAATGGCAGGAGAGAAGCCACTGTTTTAGCTTCGAGAAGCTCAGCTTGAATAAGAGTTGCGTATCCAACAATTCCAGATAATGCT
This sequence comes from Gardnerella sp. 26-12, assembly GCF_001660745.1. Lineage (NCBI taxonomy): Bacteria > Bacillati > Actinomycetota > Actinomycetes > Bifidobacteriales > Bifidobacteriaceae > Gardnerella > Gardnerella sp. 26-12. The sequence continues at coordinate 9,999 of NZ_LWSR01000013.1, read as the reverse complement.
GAGCATAATACTGGTAAATAACTGTTCATTGCTGCTCTGCCAATAATACTATTAATAATAGATAGCAAAGCAAAAGACATAAGAAACATTGTCGCGCCGTAAATCGTAGAAAGTGCTGTTATTTCAAACGCATGCTTAGCTACTCGAATTAAGTGATGGCTGATAACTTTTTTATTTGTACGCAAGTATCCAACAATAAAAGCGCCTACGCTGCACAAAGACACAATAGTTGAAGCTGTAAGGAATAGTCGCTGACTAATTTGCCAAAACGCTGGCATTGTTACTATATACATTCTCATAATAATCATTCCACAAGCTGCGCAAACTATGAATGATATTAAGCCCATTGCCTCTGTTCGCTGGAAGCGTCCCATACTTAGCCCCTTTTTCTTCAAACTAATTCTATTGTATCGTTTGGTAGCTAGTAATGAGTTTTGCTAGTTGAATTTTGTAATGAAGAAAAAATTTTCATAATACGTGTGTCGTAATTTGCATTTGTCTGCAAAGTGCGCTATTGTAATTGATTGTGCTTGGAACTGGTAATCAGTTCAAAAGTCTCGGGGTGTAGCGCAGTTTGGTAGCGCGCCTGCTTTGGGAGCAGGATGTCGCAGGTTCGAATCCTGTCACCCCGACTTTTTATATCTAATGAAATATGCGTATTTTTGCTTTTTTATTCTTATTTAGCAGTACATGTTAATCGATAGTATTCATAGTATGAGTGATATTAACGATATTGCAGATTGCACTACTCCTTGGAAAGCACCGTATGCTAATCATCAATTAAAAGCTTATATTGAGGTTCCTGGCAGTAAATCTTTGTCGAATCGTTATTTAATTTTGGCAGCTTTGGGCACAAAATCAGTAGTTTTACAAGGATTATTGCGCTCGCGCGACACGGATCTTATGATTAACGCTTTATCTACATTTGGCGTTAGATGTGAGTCATTAAATGAAGATGGAACTAAGCTTCGTGTAATTCCTCCAGAAGACGGAGTTTTTAGGGTTTCAGATAATGCTGAAGTGTATTGCGGTTTAGCTGGAACTGTAATGCGTTTCGTTGCAGCATTAGCTTTATTTGCAAATAAAGCTGTGCGATTTGATGGCGATAAGCAAGCTTATGCTCGTCCTATGAAGCCAGTTCTTGACGGTTTAGAGCAGCTTGGTGCTCGCGTAAAATATCACGAAGAAGAGGGTTTTTTACCTTTTACTATTACGCCACCTTCAGTCGAATTTAAAATAAATAATTTTTCTGAAAAAATCGTGCAAATTGATTCTTCTTCATCATCACAATTTATTTCTGCGCTGCTTCTGATTGGTTCACGTATTCCTGGTGGATTAGAGCTTAAACATATTGGTGACACATTGCCAAGTATGCCACATATTCGCATGACTATGGACGATATTTGCAAAGCGGGTGGGTCTGTAAATATGACTAGCAACGCAATGTGGCATGTTAAAGAGAGTAAAATAAATCTAGCTAACGTTGTTACTATAGAGCCTGATCTTTCTAATGCTGCGCCATTTTTAGGAGCATCATTGATTGCTGGAGGAAGTGTCAGTATGCCTAATTGGCCGTTTTCTTCAACTCAACCTGGAGGATTGCTTCCTGGAATATTAGAAAAAATGTGTGCAAAAGTTAATTTTGAAAAAACAGGTGATGATGCTGGAATAATGCATGTGGAAAGCGATAGTGCGATTAAAGCAATTCCATATCTTGATTTGAGTGCAGCAGGGGAGATTGCTCCTAGTATTGCAGCTATTCTCGCTTTTGCGGACGGTCCAAGTGAACTTCATGGTATCGCGCATTTGAGAGGGCATGAAACGAATCGTTTGCAAGCGTTAGTTAATGAATTGAATCGAGTTGGGATTGGCGCTAAAGAGCTCGAAGATGGAATTCGTATTGAGCCAAGTAATCATATGCATGGGGAAGTAATGGAAACTTATGCGGATCACAGAATGGCAACTTTTGCTGCAATGCTTGGATTGCGCATAGAAAATATGAGAATCAAAAATATTTCTACTACTCGCAAAACGATTCCTGATTTTCCAGGCATGTGGCATAAAATGCTTGAATAACAAATAATCCCGAGCCTTTTTGACCCGGGATTATTTATATCTATTTATTTGTTTGTTCTACGCAGTTAAGCGCAAACAATTTAGTGCTTGAACTTGTTGCCGTAGCTATCTTCGCCAGCTTCAGCAATAGCTGCAGCCTTGCGTGCGATAGCCAACTCTTCGTTCGTTGGAATTACAGCAATAATCACAGAGCTGTCTGGAGTGGAAATAACGCGTGGCTCCTTAGAACGAACCAAATTCTTTTCCTTATCGAGCTTAACGCCGAATGGCTCAAGCTTTTCGCATACGCGAGCGCGCACGATTTCGTCGTTTTCGCCAACACCAGCTGTGAAGGTAATGACGTCAACGCCGCCCATTTGAGCAGTGTAGTTGCCAATGTATCCAACAATGCGGTGCACGTATACGCCGAGAGCGAGCTTAGCGTTTTCATCGCCTTCTGCGATGAGCTTGTGAATATCACGCAAATCGCCGTGACCAGTCATGCCCATCATGCCGGAACGCTTGTTGAAGAGAGTGTCAAGTTCGTCCACGTTCATGTGAGCGTTGCGAATGAGGTGGAAGACTACAGCTGGATCAATATCGCCAGTGCGACCGCCCATCATTAAGCCTTCGAGTGGGGTTAAGCCCATAGAGGTTTCAACTGGCTTGCCAGAAATCTGAGCAGAAGCAGAAGCACCGTTACCAATGTGCAAAACAATCTGCTTCAAACCTTCTGCAGGCTTACCTACAACGCTTGGAACAACAGAGCCAATGTATTCGTGAGAAGTGCCGTGAGCACCGTAACGACGAATATGATAGCGGTCTGCAATTTCCTTATTCAAAGCATAGGTTGCTGCAACCTGTGGCAAAGCATGGAAGAAGGAAGAATCGAATACCATAATCTGCGGAACGTCTGGTAAAAGTTCAGTCATGACTTCAGCGCCAACAGCTTCTGGGCCGTTGTGAAGTGGAGCCAAAACTGCCAAATCCTTAACCTTATTGATTGTCTTTTCATTGACTAATGCAGGCTTAGGGAATGTTAAGCCACCCTGAACAACGCGGTGACCGACAGCAACAATGCCAGACTCTGAAAGCTTTGGACCATATTCTTCGAAGAATCCAAGTACGCGTTTTAAGCCCTGCTCGTGGTCGTGAACTGGCTCATCGAACTCATGCTTTTCGCCATTGAATACGTGCTTGTAGTGTCCGTCAACTGGCTCGCCAATCTTCTCAACGATGCCGGAAGCGATACCTTCACCGCTTTCTAAGTCAACGAGCTGATACTTAATCGAACTGGAACCAGAATTGATAACAAGAACGGTTTTTGCCATGTGGGCATCCTCCATAAGTATTGATAAGGCTTGTAAATTGCCACGCTCTAGTTTAGCGTTAAGTTCCTACAAACTTAAAGATATTGAGTGCAATGCAATACCTAAAAATCGTGTATACACTGTGGTGCTGTTTTAGGAGCTTTATTATGTTTATTCTGATTGTGCTTCTAACGCGGTTAAAGCAACGGTATTAATAATATCTTGTACTAAAGCTCCTCTAGACAAATCATTTACAGGCTTATTTAATCCTTGCAAAATTGGACCAACAGCCAGTGCTCCGCTAGAGCGTTGCACGGCTTTATAAGCGATATTTCCTGCGCATAAATCAGGGAATACAAATACATTCACATGACCAGCAATACTATTATTTTTTGCTTTTGCTGCAGCAACTGTAGGAGACCATGCTGCATCAAACTGTATAGATCCAACAATTGCTAAATCAGGTGCTTTTTCTTTCGCAATGCGTGTTGCTTCCTCTACAGTATCAACATCTGGCCCTTTTCCTGAACCAAGCGTTGAATAGGATAGCATTCCAACTTTAGGGTTGAGTCCGAAAGTCTCAGCAGTGTGTGCAGACTGAATAGCAATATCAGCAAGCTGTTCTGCACTAGGATTTGGGTTGATTGCACAATCTGCAAATACAGATACGTGATCTTTGAAGCACATAAGAAATGCTCCAGAAACCAGCTTAGAACCAGGCTTAGTTTTGATAACTTGAAGAGCAGGACGTACAGTGTTAGCGGTTGAATTAACTGAACCAGAAACAAGACCGTCTGCTTGACCTAGTACTACTAGCATGGTGCCGAAGTAGCTTGCATCTGTTAATTGTTCACGCGCTTGCTTTTCTGTCATTCCTTTCTTTGCTCTTAATTCGCAAAGTTTTGTAATCATATGGCTTAGCATTGCTTCATCGTGCATAGATTGGAAACTAGCTTTGCAAAGAGAATTGAGATTTAGTTCTTCTGCTCGAGCAAGAATAGATTCGCGTTCTCCAATGATAATTAGATTTACAATATCACGTTCTAGCAAATAGTTTGCTGCTTTAAGAATACGATCTTCTTCTCCTTCCGGAAGAACTATAGTTTTCTTATTTTCTTTTGCTTTCCCTAATAAACTGTATTGGAAAGCATAAGGTGTAGTTGGAACTTTAAATGGTTGGTGGAGAGCATTAAGAACATCATTTTCTCGAACGCAATTTACGAATGTTTCTAATGAAGAATTTTTAGTTTCTTCATCTATTGGTGGCAAAACCCATAATGGAGTTTGGCTTACTCGGGATGCTTCGTCGTTTGAGTTTGCATAATTCCTAGAGCTATAGTCACGCATTAACTCAGCTCCAAGTTCTGGATCGCAGTTTGTAACAAATACTCCTAAAACTTGTGTGCATGATTTAAGAACGCAAGCATTTGCAGAATCTATAGTTTGTAAAATTTGTTGTGAGTTTCTGCCTTGAGCTGAAACTGTGAGAAAAACAGGTGATGCCAAGTCAGCTGCAACAGTTGCGTCGAAAGAAAACAGTTCTGGATCATATGCTGGGTTTGCGTCACTAGAAACAATAATAGAAGCTTGAGCAGAGGTGGATTGCAATAATTCGTTATAGCGCGCAACGATATCTCCTCGCACTGTGTCTTTATTTGTTCTAACTATTTCTGGAGTTGTTGCAATAACTTGCTCTAATTTCGTTGAAGTATTTGCGATACCCAAAAGTTGTTTAGTAAAAGTGTCATTTGGTTGAGCGCATGGACGAAAAACAGTAGTGCTGTAGTTATTAGACAGAATATGTGTTATTCCGAATGCAACAGCATTTCTGCCGTACATATCTTCGTTGCCGATAATTGTTACATTAATACGCGACACGATGCGTTCTCCTTTGATACTTCGTGTTACTGCTAGGTTTATATTGTTAATGTAAGTTTTGCATTTTGCAATATAAACAAACTTTTTCTATTGTACGGCTTATCTATGTTGTACACGCACAAAATAGTAATTATAAATGTAATTTATTTTGCATATAACTAGTTTTATTGCATTGTTTGTTTTAATACACAAAACGGGAGCCAATCTTTCGATTGACTCCCGAAATGTTTTAGCTAACCAGTTTTAACTTTATCAGCTTAAAACTACTCGTTATCGCCTGCGGTTGCAGCGGTAGCGGTGACAGCGCCTGGCTTGTCGGTCTTAACGCCTGGCCATACCCAATCGGTGTAGTCTGGGTGATCAAGACCCTTGTCGACTGCATACTGGAAGGCTTCGAGACGGAAGTCCTCGAGCTTCTTGATTTCGTCGGCATACTTAGCGGCGTCAACCATGCGCAATGCTTCAGCGGTAAGCTCGTAACGATCCATGTCGTTCACACGAACCATATCGTATGGTGTTGTGGTGGAGCCCTGCTCCTTGTAGCCATGAACGTTGAAGTTATCGTGGTTTGGACGATCATAAATCAAGCCGCGAACGTCATGTGCATAGGAGTGATAAGCGAAGAGGACTGGCTTGTCAGCAGTGAAGAGCTCAGTGAACTCTTCGTCAGTCAAAGCTTCGTTGTTTTCCTTAGCGGACTGCAACTTGAGCAAGTCAACAACGTTAACAACCTTGAACTTAACGCCAAGCTTGTTCAACTTGTCGGCAGCTGCCATCAATTCCTGCTGTGGAACATCGCCAACACCAGCGAGAACAACCTGAACTTCGTCATTGTTCTTAGCGTTGGAAGCCCACTTCCACTCAGCAGCACCCTTCTCGAGCTCTTCGCGAGCTTCGTCGAGAGTCAACCAAGTAGCAGCTGGCTGCTTACCAGCGAAGATAGCATTAATCATGTTGGTGGACTTGTAAGCCTTTTCAGCAACAGCAAGCAACATGTTGGAATCTACTGGGAAGTAAATGCCGATTACGTGATCGTTGTTGAAGGTCTTGTTCAAGAGCACGGAGGTTACGCCTGGATCCTGGTGCGAGAAGCCGTTGTGATCCTGACGCCATACGTGAGAGGACACCAACAAGTTCACAGAGGAGATTGGCTTACGCCATGGGATCTCACGAACGGTAGCCTCAAGCCACTTTGCGTGCTGGTTCAACATGGAGTCGATAACGTGTACGAAGGACTCGTAGGAGCTCCAGATGCCGTGACGACCGGTGAGCAAGTAACCTTCGAGGAAGCCTTCCATCTGATGCTCGGAAAGCTGCTCGGTGACCTGACCGGTAACAGCCATGTGCTCATCGACTAAGCCGGAGAGATAGCCAGCATCCCACTGCTTGTTGGTTACTTCGTAAGCAGCCTGCAAACGGTTGGAAGCAGTCTCATCTGGTCCGAAGATACGGAAGGAATCTGGGTTGTTTTTGATGATGTCACGAGTGTAAACACCAAGACGACGGGTAGCTTCGAGCTGACCCCAGCCGTGACCGAATTCCTTAACTTCCTTGACTTCGTAATCTTCAAGCTTTGGAAGCTTCAAGTCTTCACGAATACGACCACCATTGGCGTTTGGATTTTCGCCAATACGGAGTTCGCCCTTTGGCATGAAGGAAAGAACGTCTTCCTTAACAGCACCCTTTTCATCGAAGAGCTCTTCAGGCTTGTAGGACTTCATCCAGTTCTTCAAAACCTCGAAGTGAGCTTCGGTATCGCGAGCAGATGCCAGTGGCACCTGGTGTGCACGCCAAGAACCTTCGGTCTTCTTGCCATCGATGAACTTCGGGCAGGTCCAACCCTTTGGAGTGCGGAAGATAATCATTGGGTAGTAAGGACGAGTTACATCGTTAGTTTGAGCCTCAGCCTTAATATCGCAAATTTCATCGAAGATAGTTTCGAACATGTCAGCGAAGCGACGGTGGATGGACATATGATCCTCATCGTCGAAGCCAGCAACGAACTCGTATGGTTCGTAACCCATGCCATGGAAGAACTCATGAAGCTCTTCATCGGAAATACGGGAAAGAATTGTTGGGTTAGCGATCTTATAGCCATTCAAGTGCAGGATTGGAAGCACGATACCATCGGTACGTGGGTTCACAAGCTTGTTGGACTGCCAACCGGTAGCCAAAGGACCGGTCTCAGCTTCACCATCGCCAACGATTGCTGGAACGAACAAGCTTGGGTTGTTCATAACAGCGCCGTAAGCGTGGGAGAGTGCATAACCAAGCTCGCCACCTTCGTGGATGGAGCCTGGGGTTTCAGGAGCGAAGTGAGAAGGAATACCGCCTGGGTAAGAGAACTGGCGGAAGAACTTCTGCAAACCAGCTTCGTCCTTTGTAATCTTTGGATAGTACTCAGTGTAAGTACCGTCGAGGTAGGACTGAGCAGTACCAGCTGGGCCGCCGTGGCCTGGACCCATGATAATCACGGTATTCTGCTGGTGGTCAGCAATGAAACGGTTGATGTGGCCAATAAGGAAGTTAAGACCTGGAGTGGTGCCCCAGTGGCCCACCAGACGATGCTTAACATCTTCGCGAGTGAACGGCTCCTTCATTAGAGGGTTGCTGCGAAGATAAATTTGGCCAATTGCAAGATAGTTGGCAACGCGCCAGTACTTGTCTACGCCTTCGATAGCTGCCTCGGAAACTGGAGCGTTGAGCTTCTTCCAAGGTGTGCCAATAACAGGACTCGTCATGTGTACTCCTGTACTCAAGCACTTTTCAGTGCAATTTGATCATTACCATTTGGTTATAGAGACTGGAAAACAAATGTATTACAGCTCTTTTTCCATCCGTTTCAGTATAGTGCCAGCGTCTGACTTTTGTTCGTTTGGTTACTTCTTCGTGCATTTGTGTTGAAAAAATGTGTGATTATGTGCGTAAAAAATGAGCCATTTGTATAGATTATGTTATATTTAATGTTCATTTTATACTTTATAGTTAAGCGTTTCGCACAAAAATCTGTCAACGTTATTTTGCAGTGTTAGACTGTACGTGTAACTTTTGTGTTTAATTTTCGGCGTTTTGTAATTACGTAACGTCGCAAAGTTTCACTATTATAAGTTGAATCGTATTAGAACTTATATATAAGGAGAATCATGGCAAAAGGACCAGTGCTTGTCGTTGATTTTGGCGCTCAATACGCTCAGCTTATTGCTCGTCGAGTGCGCGAAGCAAATGTGTATTCAGAACTTGTTCCTCACTCTATGCCAGTTGACGAAATGCTTGCTAAGGATCCTCAAGCTATTATTCTTTCAGGTGGTCCTGCTTCTGTTTATGAACCAGGTGCTCCTGACATTGATCCAAAGATTTTTGAAGCAGGTGTACCGGTTCTTGGTATTTGCTATGGCTTCCAGGTAATGGCTCATGAGCTTGGTGGCGATGTCGATAAAGCTGCACTTGGTGAGTATGGCAAGACTGCTGCAACTATTGATGATTCTGAAGGTTTACTTTCCGGATCTCCATCTGCGCAGAATACTTGGATGAGTCACGGTGTTGCTGTTAAGCGTGCTCCAGAAGGTTTTACGGTCTTGGCTCACACAGAAGGTGCTCCAGTTGCAGCAATGCAAGACGAAAGTCGCAAACTTTACGGTGTGCAATGGCATCCAGAAGTTAAACACACTCCATTGGGTCAGGAACTTATATCTACATTCTTACATAAGTGTGCAGGATTAGATAATAATTGGAATCCTTCTAACATTATTGAAGATCAGGTTGCTAAGATTCGCGCAGAAGTTGGGAATGCACAAGTTATTTGTGGTCTTTCTGGTGGCGTAGATTCTGCTGTTGCTGCAGCATTGGTGCATAAAGCAATTGGCAATCAGCTTACTTGCGTTTTTGTTGACCACGGTTTGCTTCGTAAAGGCGAAGTTGAGCAGGTTAAGCATGATTTTGTTGAAGCAACAGGCATTAAACTTATTGCAGTTGATGCAGAAGATGACTTTTTGAACGCACTTAAAGGCGTGAGTGAGCCGGAGCGCAAGCGCAAGATTATTGGCGAAAAGTTTATACGCACTTTTGAAAAAGCTCAGCGTCAAGTTATTGAAGAAGCTGGTAAAACTGGAGCTGAAGTTAAGTTCCTTGTGCAAGGCACACTTTACCCGGATGTAGTTGAGTCCGGTGGTGGTGATGGTGCTGCAAATATCAAATCTCATCACAATGTTGGAGGTTTGCCAAAAGATTTGAAGTTTAAGCTTATTGAACCTTTGCGTACTTTGTTTAAGGATGAAGTTCGTGCTATTGGAACTGAGCTTGGACTTCCAGATGAAATTGTTTGGCGTCAGCCATTCCCGGGTCCTGGTTTAGGTATTCGTATTGTGGGTGAGATTACACGCGAACGCTTAGCTGTTCTTCGTGAAGCAGATGCTATTGCGCGCGAAGAGCTCTCTAAAGCTGGATTGGATCGCGATATTTGGCAATGCCCAGTTGTTTTGCTTGCTGATGTTCATTCTGTTGGTGTTCAGGGTGATGAGCGCACATATGGTTCTCCAATTGTTTTGCGTCCTGTGAGCTCTGAGGATGCCATGACAGCTGATTGGTCTCGTGTGCCTTACGATGTATTGGCAAATATTTCTACTCGAATCACGAATGAATGTCGTCAAATTAATCGTGTAGTGCTTGATGTAACTTCTAAGCCGCCTGCCACGATTGAGTGGGAGTGACCGTCAAAGTAAATATGTAATCTGTAACGATTATTTAAGTCTTCTTAAAT
>NZ_LWSR01000129.1:0-3394 GCF_001660745.1 Gardnerella sp. 26-12 | reverse complement strand
AAATTGTAGAATTGTAAAAACTGTAGAAATTATACGTGCTTACTTTTAAGGGAGTCTCGATGACAATTATCAACGAAAAAGGCGTGAACGTGGCAGTACTTGGCGCAACTGGCCAAGTTGGTATGGTAATGCGTCGAGTGCTTGACGAGCGTGATTTCCCAATAAAAGATTTACGTTTTATGGCTTCTGCTCATTCTGCTGGCACAGTTTTGCAATATCGTGGCAAAGACGTAGTTGTAGAAGATGTAGAAAAAGCAGATTTGCACGGAATTGATATAGCTATTTTTTCTGCAGGCGGCGGAACTTCAAAAATTTGGGCTCCGGAATTCGCTGAAGCTGGCGCAATTGTAGTAGATAATTCTTCGCAATGGCGTATGCATAACGATGTGCCTTTGGTAGTTGCGGAAGTAAATCCTGAAGATTTAGATACTATTCCAAGAGGAATAGTAGCAAATCCAAATTGCACAACTATGGCTTGCATGCCTGTATTAAAGCCGCTTGCTGATGCTTTTGGATTAAAACGTTTAATAGTTTCGTCTTATCAAGCTGTTTCTGGTGCCGGTCGAGCCGGTGCTTTGCAACTCATGAATGAGGCTCAAGCTGCATTAAACCAAGGAGCAGATAAACTCGTTTTCGACGGTAGTGCAATAGATTTCCCTGAGCCTACAAAAGTTGCTCGTACTATTGCTTTTAATGTAGTGCCTTTTATTGGTTCAATAGTTGATGACGGATCTGAAGAAACTGACGAAGAACAAAAATTGCGCAATGAAAGCCGTAAGATTTTGCATTTGCCAAATCTTGCAGCCTCATGTACTTGTGTGCGAGTAGGTGTTTTCACTGGTCACGGCATGAGTGTAAACGCTGAGTTTGAGCATGATGTAACTCCAGACATGGCTCGCGAAGTATTGAGCAATGCTGAAGGAGTTGAACTTAACGATATTCCTACTCCTCAGCTAGCAGCCGGAAAATCTGCAAGTTATGTTGGCAGAATTAGGAAAGATCAAGCAGTAGATGGAAATAAGGGATTGGCACTTTTTATCACTAACGATAATTTGCGAAAAGGTGCTGCATTAAATGCTGTGCAATTGGCGGAAATTATTGCTAAAAAGCGTAATTTCCTAAACTAATTATGGTTATATTGCGCTCGCGATTATGTAAGATTTTGCGTAAACTGGAATTATGTCAATAGCATCTGAAGAAATACAGCAGCAACTCGATCGTATAGTGGCACTTGGGTATCCAGATGTGGCTGATATGAGTGCCAATGCTTTTCGTAAGTTGGCAAATCCTATATTATGTGCGCTTGAAAATAGTAGTTTAGGTGCGAATATTTTATTGATTCCTACGCGTGAATTAGTTTCGCCTGAATCGTTGATTTCTCGTACGAGTATTAATCGCATGGCTGGATTCACTACTATGCCTCCGCGAGATATCATAAGTTTTCTTCCTAAAGACGGGTATGAGTTTCCTGAAGGTCCGTTCTATATAGTTGTCGATCCGCATACTGGCTCATCGTATTTGAATCGAGAGCCTGATGTTGCTCGTAAACTTATTGATTCTGATGAGCGTTTGCCTCTTACGCTGGAAGAAGGGCTTGCTATTGCAACACAGCATCCAGATTGGCTTGAAAGCAAGAATGGATTTAATTTGCTTGGTTCGCAAAGCGCAGATGGGCGTGTGCCAAGTATATGGATGAGTCAATGTGCTCCGCGTTTAGGTGCTGTCTGGCCAAATTCTCGTCATACTTGGCTTGGTAATGCGTATTGCATGGAAAGATGTGGAGTGTCATCGCTGAAGTAAGTTAGCGAATTTTGTGCTCATTTAGTAAAATGGTACAAAATATAACGGTAGATAATACAAATAAATAGAAGTTGAATTTTTATAGTTTCTCATATTGTGAAGGTGCGTTGTGGCATATATAACTTTTGATCATGTAGTGAAAGAATACCCATCAGGTTCTGGTGCTGTGCGAGCTTTAGATGATGCCAGTTTTACTGCACAGAGCGGTGAGCTTACAGTAATTTTAGGTGCATCTGGCGCGGGAAAAACTACAGCATTAAATATTTTGGGCGGTATGGATACTGCAACAAGCGGTCGTGTTGTTGTTGGCGATTGCGATGTTACTAAGCTAAAAGGTCGTAATTTGGTTCGCTACCGCAGAGAAGACATTGGTTTTGTTTTTCAATTTTATAATTTAGTTCCAAATTTAACTGCTCTTGAAAATGTAGAGTTAGCTTCGCAAATTTGTGCAGATCATTTTGACCCTGCTCAAACGCTTATTGATGTTGGCTTGAAAGAAAGGCTACATAATTTCCCAGCGCAACTTTCTGGTGGTGAGCAGCAACGCGTATCTATTGCGCGCGCTCTTGCTAAAAAACCTAAATTATTGTTATGTGACGAGCCTACTGGTGCCTTGGATTATGAAACAGGTAAGGCAGTATTGCAATTATTGCAAGATATTTGCCGAACTGAAGGCATGACAGTGCTGATTATTACTCATAATGCTGCCATTGCTCCGATGGCTCACAAAGTTGTTCGTTTCCGTTCTGGAAAAGTTGTAGACGAAACTGTGCAAGAACATCCTATGGCTATAGCCGATATTGAGTGGTGATTAGGTGGTTGTTATGCGGAAAGTAGCAGCAGTTTCAAAGCAATCTGATAATAAAAACGCCGATAATGGCAGTGAAGGTAAGCGCACGCACTCATTGCTGCCAATAGTATTTATTAGCGCAATTAGAATGTGGGTTCGCGAATGGCGTCGCTTCTGTGTTCTTGCGGTTATTGCAATGCTTGGTGTTGCTGTTATGACTGGTATTTATGCAGGCTGCAACGACATGTTTCTCGCTACTAACGATATGTATGCGAAATTGCATGCTTATGATTTGCAAATCGTATCTACTCTTGGTTTAACTAAAGACGATGTTGCAGCGTTACGCGCGTTGCCAAGTGTGAGTGAAGTTGAAGCAGAGCGTTCTTGGAAAGCAACAGCGCACGCAACAGATGATGCAAAGTCTTCATACGCAATGAATTTCGTGCATTATGTAGAATCGCAAAAAAATCTTAATCGTTTGCATTTGCTTAAGGGCAATATGCCTAAAAATAATAGTGAAGCTGTTGTAACTCAGCGATTTTTACACGATAGTGGCTTGAGCATTGGCAATGTGATAATAGTCAACATGCAGCAAAATGTGGGCGTTGGAAGTCTTGATTCTTCTAATTCAAAGTCTAAAACTTATCGTTTGCGCATAACTGGTAGCGTGCTAGATAGCAACGATTTAAACAATCCTGATGGCTATCAATCTAAAGCATTTCGTAACTCTGTGACGTCTAGATACCCAATATTTACTTCTGCTGCTCCTGATAACGTGACTAGCTTGCCGTATACCTGTCTCTT
>NZ_LWSR01000128.1:0-3446 GCF_001660745.1 Gardnerella sp. 26-12 | reverse complement strand
GTTATATAGCTAGTTATGTAACCAGTTATGCTCTCATGCTTCGCTAATACTAATTTCGTGCGTCGCTAGTGGTAAACTGTGCAAGCGTGTCTGTCGCATATAATTATTAAGCAGAGGTTTTGAATATGGCTGAATTACAGCAAAATTTTGAGGGAGATGAATCCCTCAATATTACACCTAGTAATATGCCTGATGATGCTAGTGACGATACTGTTGCTTTTATGCAGGTTCCTCAAAGTCATGTAGAAGATCAAATAGCTGATAATTCTGTTAATTATGAGGGAACTCTTGCTGATAATTTAGACGAAGTCGCCGATGAAGAAGATACTTCTGGAGACATTGTTGACGATATCGTTGAAGATATTGCCGGCAATAAGAAGAATGTGTTTGGTAATAATGCTGCATCTTATGGCATGTATGCAAATGCAACTCCTGCCGATTCAACTGCAACCGATTCATTTAGAGTAGTAGAGCCGAAAGCAAAGAAACATCGTACGAATCGTTCCGCACTGGCGTTGATGTATTCGCTTCTTATCTTTGTTATTTTGTTAGCAGCAGCATTTTTTGCACTTCATTTGTATTTCAACAATCGAGTTGCTCCAGGTGTTGATTTTGGTGATGCTTCTATTACGCGCAATCTCACTGGCTATCAGGAAGATTCTGTAAGCAAGACTGTTCAGAATGCTGTGGATCATAGCGAATTAGAAATTAGTGACGATCAAGGAAATAGTATTGATGCAGATTTGAGTCAGCTTGGTGTCAAGATTGATAAAAACGCAACTGTAAAAGCTATTATGAATGCTAAGCGAGATAATTTATTTACTCGTATTATGCCTTGGGTTCATCAAACTGTGAACTTGAAAGCTGTACGTGATGATTCTGCTTTGGATTCGTACTTATTGCATAAGTTTATTCGTGAGAAGGATCGTGCTGTACCTTATAGTGCAGTTTTCGACAAGGATTCTGAATCTTACAAGGTAGAGGATGGCATACCTGGTCGCACTATAGAAACTATGTCTGTTCGTGAAGCAGTAAAAAAGTTAATTGCTTACCCTGGTAAAACAGTAAAAGTTTCTGTTACATCTCGACGCACTGACGCTCCTATTAAGCTTGATGCAGCGCAGAAACTTGTAAATGATTTAAATAAACTTCTTGAGAAAAAAATCACGTTTAATAACGGTGACGGTAAAGATTTTACGGTTCCAAAAGAAGCGATTGCATCTTGGATCAATATAAAAGCAGATACGACTCGCCGTAAGCTTTCTTACACAATTGATGCAGATAAAGCAGATTATTATTTGTCTCAAGTTCTTCCAAAAGAACTTAATCAGCAAAAAATTAATCAAGAAGATGCAATTGATAAAGAAGGTAGGTTTATTTTCACAACGCTTAAAGGTTCTAATGGTGTTGAAATTAACTATTCCAATAGTGTTGCGAAAAAGGCTGTAGAATCTTTGCGCAATGGCAATGATTTCAAGATGGCTGTTCCTGCGAAAATCACTAAGTTTACCGTTGAAAAGAAGCTTGTTGAAATGCGCATTGTTGTTGACAAAACAACCCAAACGGCTTCTGTTTATAAGAATGATGAACTTGTAAAAACATTCCCTGTTTGCACAGGTAAGCGCGGTGCTGATGATTCAGCTTCCGGCACATTCTTTATTTACTTGCGTTATGCTTCACAAGATATGCGCGGTAGGAACGGCGATGGCTCTCCTTACTTCTCTCCTGGAGTGCGTTGGGTTAGCTATTACCATGGTGGAGAAGGCTTCCACACTGCTTCTTGGAATTATAAGGGTATTGCAACTGGCGATGCTGCAAATCACGGCTCTCATGGTTGCATAAACATGTATGAGCAGGATGCTCGTTGGATTTTTGAAAATTGCCCACGTGGCACTATTGTACAAATTGTTGGCACGACTCCAGATGGTCCGGTACGCGAATGAGCGAATCTGTGGGTAACTCACTTAACAAAGATGAACGCGCCGAAGAACTTTTGCTTTCTGCGCGTTCTAATCTTGAGTGTGTGCAAAGTCCACAATCTACTCCGAAGTTAGCTGCGTCTAGACGAATTAGCAGCGCGCCAATTCCTGTGCATGTTACTGCAACATTGTTTGACACTCCGTCTAAAGCTGAGTGTATTGACAATAAGCCATTGCTTGTGCGTTTTGGTCGCAGGCTCGTTACGTCTATTGTCGGCATGTGGATGCGTCTTGCTGGTCGTGTTGCTCGTCGTCTTGGCTGGTTTCCAAGTGTTGAGCCATATATTGGGTATGGAACGCATAGATATGCTCGCTTGATTTGCAGAACTGTGTATGCTCCAAAGCTTGGTCATCATTCTGCTCTAAAACGCGGAATTTACGCGATGCTTGTTGTTCCTGCTGTGCGTGTGCGCGTGGCTTTGTCTATTGACGGTATTCCTGTAGAAACAGCTCAAATTGGCGATTCTGAAATATACGATAAGCCTGAAGGTTCGCGCGATGGTAGTGCAGAGTATTGTATTTCTGACCGTGCAGGGTATTTAGATTTAATTACTGAGCGCGCTTTAGAGCCTGGTCGTCACGTTGTTTCGTATTCTGTTAGTGACCGTGAGCCTGTAAAAGCGAGCTTGTTTGCTATTGACGCAAATGTTCCTGTTGGTGTTATTTCGGACGTTGACGACACTATTATGGTAACTCAAGCGCCTTCGCCAATTCGTGCTGCTTATAACTTGCTTATTATGAATCCTGCTCATCGTTCGCCAGTTACTGGAATGTCTGAGTTTTTCCAGTCTTTAGAGCGTTTACGTGACGATATTCCATTTTTCTATCTTTCTACTTCTCCGTGGAATGTTGAGGCTTCAATTCGTCACTTTATTGATCGCGAAAAGTTTCCTGAGGGTCCTCTTCTTCTTCGTGATTTGGATCCACGTCCTAAAACTTTTATCCCAAACGGACCGCAGCATAAATTAGAATTTGCAACTCAGCTTATGGATGATTTTCCGGGTATGCGTTTTGTGCTTATTGGCGATGATGGTCAAAAGGATCCTTTAACGTATGCGAATATTATTCGTAAGCATCCAGGTCGTGTGCTTGCAGTAGGTATTAGGCAATTGCGTAAGCATGCTACTGTTGAGGATTTTCGTCGTAAATTATCTCGTGATTTTGCGGTTGCTTTAAGTGCGTCTAAGCGTGCATATGTTTTTTCGGATGCTCTTGATACTACGTGTGAAGCTGCGCAAGAAATTCCTACTATGGCGATCGAAAAATTACATAATGCTAACGAGTTTTCTGGTGATATTGATGATTTTGATGATGCTCAAATGCGCATAATTGAAGCAGAAGGTGCTGTTGGTACTTTGCAAGGCGTGCCATTTTTTGCAGCTCCTCAAGGCAAAGATTTAGCTAAAGCAATGCTTCCGTTTATAGAGGAAGCGATTGCGAAATAGTATAAAATAATTGCAAAATAAT
>NZ_LWSR01000127.1:0-3511 GCF_001660745.1 Gardnerella sp. 26-12 | reverse complement strand
AATGTGTATAAGAGACAGGTAACATCAAGATTCGTGAGTATTCGTGCTATTGCTCGCATTGAGCGCACCTCAAGATTTTCCGCATATTTTGCGTCGTTATCTAAGTGTCGCGCTTCCGTCAATGGCCATAATTCCGTTAGTTTTGCGGCAGATTGCGCTGCATCATTCAGCATTAGCATACTTTTTTCATTATTTTTAATATCTTCAGAATCTTTGACAGAATCAACAGAACTAACCATTTCAATGCTCCTTCGCATTATATGTTACTTACTTCACTCGCCCAGCAGGATCAACATACGTAATTGAAAGCACACGCAAAGTCTCGCAATCGTAAGTAATAGAAGTAATCGAAGCTAAAGCCGTGTGACGAAGAAGCATATTATGTTCAGCGTGGCCGGTTTCCAGTAGGTGTCTATAAGACCAGATTGGCGACTCATGAGTAACTGCAACGATTTGCTCACCCGGATGCTTACGAACCTGCTCGCGCACAAAATCGCCAACTCTAGTGGCAATACTTCTGTAGCTTTCTCCCCAACTTGGCTTCCACAAATTCGCAACAAGCTTCCAATTGTTGTTTTTCCACAGTGCGCCTTCACCGTAACCTATGCGTTTCCCGCGGAAATTATTTCCAGCTTCAATTAAGCGTTTATCTAAAATAATGTCGCTTTCTTGAGATTGCGCAGAATCTTCGTCATAGTGCGCTTTTACATAGGCAGAATCTGCAATATTGCGCAAAGCATTTTCGATTTCACGCGCTGTTTCACGTGTTCGCTCAAGAGGAGACGAATAAATTGCAGTAATTCCGCGCATTTGCGGAACAGTGGCAATATATTTTGCTGTAGCTTGCGCCATTCTCACTCCGCGAGCAGAAAGATGAAATCCAGAAAGACGCTCATACAACACGTGATTTGGATTATCAACTTCTCCATGACGCACAAAATGAATTGTCGTAGCTGGCATTGCGTTCTACTTTCTGTTTAAAAGATTAAATCAATTACTTGCGATTTTTTGTATGATTAAGCGACCACATTCCCAAACGGTGAGCAAAACTCGTATCTTCTTGCGCAACATACCCAGGCTGTTGAGATTTAGTATCATCGAGCAGCCACTTTCGTATAACAAAATTCCACACAGCAACAACAACAGTAGCTACAAGTTTTCCTATATTTGTGCGCAAAACGTATACTGCAGATCCGCGTAAGCTTTCAACCATTCCTAACGTACTAGCCCAAATAATCAAATCATTTATAAGCAAACCTATGACTGCGGAAATAACAAAAATCAGAAGCTCCATCCACTTTGCCATATCTTCACGATGTTTAAAGACGTATTTCATACTGGCAATATAGTTGAAGATAAGTGAAATTACGAAAGAAATCGTACCCGCAACCACATTATTTAAGTGCGCAAGCATTAATAAATTGAGTAGCGCAACGTCAATAATAAGGGCAATAACGCCCACAATTCCAAACTTTACAACCTGTTCAATAAGCTTTTTCATAATATCCATTAAACACGCGGCTGCTAACAAATAACATATAATTGTTACGTAATAAAGCTTACTAAATTTAGCAAAGGAGCGATTATGCCAGTTATTCATACTCATGTTTCTGTAAGCACAACACCTACCCAGCGCGACGCATTAAAAGCTGCTTATGGCAAAGCAATTAGCGCAGTTCCAGGAAAAAGCGAGCATTGGCTCATGTGCCCATTCGAGGACAATATGCCGATTTATTTTGCAGGAGACAATGCTAAGCCTGCAGCTTACGTTGAGGTGAACGTGTTTGGTTCCAGCGTGCCAGGGTCTGCTTGGGAAAAGTTAACTGAGCAGATTATGGCAGCTTTAGAGCGAGAGCTTGGGATTCCACAGGATCGCACTTATATTCGTTACACTGCAACTACTGACTGGGGTTGGAACGGCGGCAACTTCTAGGCGCAAGTCGCAAGCCTCAATTAGCAAGTCGCATAAAATCGCCATATCTTGTTACGTAAAATACGCATCAAAATATGGCGATTATTATGACGTCTACGCGACGCTACAAAACTTTAGGATTGCTCACTAAAATTAGGTTCGTCAACAGTAGACTTAGCGGATACAGCGAAGTCAGCAGGCTCCTTAAACTCAGCATCGCTTGAAGAATAATAATCGTCGCTAGCAACACTGCCTTCAAGATCTGGACCAGCAGCTAGACGAGCCACCTCTTCCATGTCCTTGTTTTCAAATAAAACCATGCGGACATAACCAACAACAAATCCAACAACAGCAGGGCAAACCCAAGCCATGCCAAATTCTGAGAACGGTAGCCAGTTTTGAACAACCACCAACATATCGTTCATATGCAATGCACTGCGTAAAGCTTGTGGCAAACTATTCAAAAAATCATATACCGCTGCAACACCAGTAAAACCAAGCGTCCAAGCGTACACGACTTTGGAATTTCCAAAAAGTCGACCGCACAAAGCCAAAAGAATCAATACGATTGACAGTGGATACAAGAACATCAATACTGGAACTGCATATTCGATGATTGTGCTCAAACCAAAGTTTGCAAGGCCAAACGAAACAAGCGTAATCAACACAGACCAAACGCGATAGCTAGGACCCTTAGGGAATAACTTAGAGAAAGTTTCCGAGCAGCTTACAATTAAACCAACTGCCGTCTTTAAGCATGCAAGAGTAACAGTTGCAGCAAGAACAAGCAAACCAACGTTTCCAAGATGGTAGCGTGCAACTTGCGCCAAAGTTACGCCACCGTTTTCAGCAGGCTTAAACAGTGCACGGCTACGCACACCGACAACAACAATTGCGACGTAAATCAACGCCATAAGCAAGCAGCTAAAGAATCCAGATCGCACAGTATTCACTGCCACATCTTTAGGATCTTTTACGCCAAAGGATCGAATAGTACTAACAACTATAATGCCAAAAGCCAAGCTAGCTAAAGCATCCATTGTATTGTAGCCATCTAAGAATCCTGTAAAGAATGATTCATTAACATACTTCCCTATAGGAGCAGCATCCGCAGAAGCGCCGCTTACAGGAGAAAACAGTGCAGTAAATACCAGAATACCTAAGAAAACCAAGAATATCGGCGTAAGAACTTTACCAACCCATGTAAGTATTCCGCTAGGCTTCATAGCAAAGAAGAATGCTAACGCGAAGAAAACCACAGAGAACAAGAACAAATACAATTGACCGTTTCCGTCTTGTGGAATAACGCGCTCCAAACCAACAGTGTACGAAGTTGTTGCGCAGCGAGGAATTGCAAAGAATGGTCCGATTGTTAAATACAGCACACAAGTAAAGAACATGCCGTATTTTTTGCTCGGCTTACTAGAAAGTTCAAAAAGACCGTTTGCGCGACTCATTGCAAGAGCCGTAACACCAAGCAATGGCAAACCAACGCCAGTAACAATAAAGCCAATTGTTGCAGGCACGAAATTAGTTCCTGCATTAGCTCCAAGGAACACAGGGAAAATCAGGTTTCCTGCGCCAAAGAGCATACCAAAC
>NZ_LWSR01000126.1:0-3524 GCF_001660745.1 Gardnerella sp. 26-12 | reverse complement strand
GGCTCGGAGATGTGTATAAGAGACAGCGCATTAGGTTCGTTTGATACAACCGCTATTGGTTTTGGCGAAATGCCATTGACAATAGAAAACAATCTTGGTCACGATATGGGAATTGAAACAATTCACGCAGCTCTTGATGCAGGTTGTACGCATATTGACACAGCTTGGGCATATTACTGCTCTGGTGGTGAAGAACAAACTGGCGAAAAGCTTGTTCGTGAGGCTTTAGAAAGCTGGAAAGGCGACAAATCTTCTATTTTGGTTGCTACTAAAGTCGGTCACTTCCGTAACTTTACTGACGGGCGACCAACGTGGGGTAAGGATGGTAAGCCAGAGCATTTGATTGCGCATGCCAAAGAGTCTGCAATGGCTCTAGGCGTTGACACTATTGACTTGCTTTACTTCCACAGGCCAGATCCAGAAGTTCCATACAATGAGTCTATTGAAGCAATGCAAGAGTTGCTTGATGAAGGTGTGGCTCGAGAAATCGGTATTTCTAACGCTTCTGTGGAGCAAATCGATATTGCGCGCAACATTTTAGGAGAAAAGCTAGTAGCAGTACAAAATCAATATTCTCCAGTTCATTTAGAGAATGAAGATACGTTGCAATATTGCGAAAAGCTTGGAATTGCTTTTGTTTGCTGGAGTCCATTAGGTGGATTCCGTCATCCTTATGACGAGCATCTTTTCGATCCATTCCGCAAAGTTGCTGAAGATCATAACGTAAGTTATCAGCAAGTAGTTTTGGCTTGGGAGCTCGCTAAAGGCGATCACATATTTGTCATTCCTGGAGCTCACAGACCAGCTACAATTTTAGATAGTTTGAAAGCTTCCGATTTGCAATTAAGCAATGAAGAATTGGCTTATTTAGGCTGAAAGAAAACAATAAAATGCAAGAAACAAGCGTAACTGGTATGCCATTGCCTCACGAAGATGAGGATGGTACGCCAATTCCTGTAACCATTCCAGTGCCGTTAGGGTCTCGCACTCATGCAGTTTTTACTACTAGACTGGGTGGAATTTCTGAAGGTTCATTTGCTTCACTTAATTTAGGCGGACGCGCAGGAGATAGTGAGGAGGCTGTAGCAAGCAATCGCGCAGCTTTACAAAAAGCTTTGCAAGCTGACTTGTCGCTTGTTGCTCAAGTTCATAGCAGAGAAGTATTTGACGCAGATAGTGTAGTAGATTCATGGAATACTTCTTACGGCTTTGATGCAACAGGTTTTGCGGATTCGCAATTGAGAATTGAAGCAGATGCGCAAGTTTCAACTGCGTGCTCGCTTGCATTAGGAATGTTTGCTGCAGATTGTTTGCCAGTTTTACTTGCGGACGACGAAGCTGGAGTAATCGCTGCAGCGCATTGTGGACGAAAAGGATTGATGGCTGGAGTGCTTGATGCTGTCATCGAAGCAATGTGCGAAAAGGGAGCTGAGCGTTCTCGTATAGAAGCAGTGCTCGGTCCGTGTATTTGTGGAGATTGCTACGAAGTTGGTGAGAGTATTGCGCGCGATTTTGAAAAACGTTATCCGCAAACTGTAACAAAAACGCGTTTCGGTGGAATTGGTATTGATATTGCTGAAGCTGCACGCATTGATTTAGCGCTCGCAGGAGTTGCGAATATTGTTGACGCTTTGCCAAGAGTTACTGCAGCTACGCAATATTTGCAGGAAGATGAGGAATTGCGCACGATTTGCGAAGTAGATGGGGAAGGCGAGTCTTTGCCGGAACGTTTGCAAAATTTGCAAAACCCAATGTGCACTTTGGAAAATCCGCTATGGTATTCTCATCGACGTGCTAGTTTAGCTGGAAAATCGCATGAAGGTAGACTTCTTGCTTTAGTAATTCGCGACAAATAATCGCATATGCTATATAAACATTACTGTATTTGAGCTAGGTAGTAAGTGCAGTTGTGTGAGCTTAGCAAAAACGTGCGCAACACACGAGTGTTTTTTGCTTGTAAGTGATAGCGTTGATTCTGATGGTGTAGCACAGCGTTTTGTGCAGCTGTGTGGGGGCTTGTGAAAGGAATATTATGGTGGCTGATTTATTTCCAACCGCGTTGCGTGGGTACGATAAAGACAAGGTAAATGAAGCATTTGCAAACTATGAGCGTACTATTTCTCGTCTGCGTGAACAAGTGCGTTCAAGCGATGAATCAATTTTGCAATTACAAGCGCAATTGCAAGAAGAAAAAAATAATGTAAAACGTGCAAAAAGCGGAAATACTTTTGCATCCTTAGGTGCAAATGCGCAACAATTGCTGGCATCTGCAGAGCAGACTAGTTCTCAATTGCTTGAGCGCGCTAAGCAAGATGCTGCATCAATTAAAAAGAATGCACAAGCACAAGCTGGAACTTTGCTGAACAATGCAAAACTGGATGCTGCACATTTAATGCAAGAAGCACAAACTAAAGCAGACACAATGCTTTCCAATGCCACGCAAAAGTCGACACAACTTATGCAAGCTGCACAAGAAGATTCTGCACGTTTGCGCGATACTACTGCTAAAGATGTGCAAGCTCAAAAAGACGCTGCAGAATTAGCTTTACAAAACACTCAAGAAGAACATACGAAGCGCATGGCTTCTGAGCGCGCTCAGCAAGAAAGCAGCATTTCGCAACTTAAGTCGGAAGCTGCGCAAAAAATTGCTGAGCAGCGTGCGGCTGCAAACGAAGAGATTGCACGTGCTAAAGCTGAAACAAACGATCAGATTGAATCTGCTCTTGCAGAAGCAAATAAAAAGCTTGCTGATATGCGCGAACACGCTTCGAAGATGATGGCTGACGCACAGCGCAAAGCTGGCGAAATTACGGATGCTGCTGCTGCTAAAGCTCAAGAAATTGCAGATGATGCTCAAGTTGAACGCACGCGTACGTTAAGCCAAGTTAGTGCAGAAGTTGAGCAGATTCGAGCAGATATTGCTGCTCAACAGGAGGAAGCTACAAAGAAAGTCAATGCCTTGCTTTCTGGTTTGAAAGAGAAAGAAAGAGCAGCTCAGGAAGAAGCAGATGCTTTGGTTGATCGCGCAAAAACTGTTCATCAAGAAGCTGACGAATATGCAGCGCAAACGCATCAGGCTGCGGATAGTCAGGCTGCTGATATTGTGCGCAAAGCTATGCAGGAGGCAACTGCTCAGGTTGAAGAGCGTAGAGCTGCAGCGCAGCAAGAGCTTGATGGCATGACGACTCGATTAACCCAATTGCAGCATCGTGAGGCAACTATTACGCAGCGCGTTACGGAATTGCGTTCGCTGTTTGCGAATGCTTTCTCTGGATTTGATTTTGGGGATGCTCAACAAAACCAACAAGTTGCGCAAGCTTCTGACGATAATGAGGATTCGTCGGATGCTCAATCTTCTGCAGATGCGAAGCAGGCTCAGCGAGATGTTCAAGCTGCGTTGGCTGAATCTGAAGAAGCTAACGAGTCTCAAGAAGACCAAGACACAGATAACCAATAAAGAAAATATTGTAAAATTTGTAGATTGGCTTAAACATCGTACGCTAGAATGTGCTGGTATTCTGTCT
>NZ_LWSR01000125.1:0-3529 GCF_001660745.1 Gardnerella sp. 26-12 | reverse complement strand
AACCGCCATATTTTATGCAATAAGCATCATACTTATAACACTAACGAATATCCTGATGGAATGGGTTAAATACTACGCTACAACGCTGGAAGCTCTTAACATCAACATAACCTGTAGAAGCCATTGTTCTGCGCAATGCACCAACAAAGTTTGTAGTACCATCTGCTTCATGACTTGGGCCAAAAAGAATATTCTCTAACGGAGCCACAGTGCCAACATTTGAACGCATCCCGCGAGGAAGTGATGAATGACGAGCCTCAGCACCCCAATGAGTGCCATGACCAGGAGCCTCAGTTGCGCGAGCTAATGGAGTACCAAGCATAACTGCGTCAGCTCCAACTGCAAGAGCCTTAATAAAGCTGCCGGAATTACCCATTCCTCCATCAGCAATAATTTGCACGTAACGGCCGCCGGATTCATCCATATAATCCCTACGAGCTTCAGCAACATCCGCAATAGCAGTAGCCATAGGTGCTTGCACACCTAAAGTATTCATGGTTGCGGATACTGCTCCGCCGCCAAATCCAACTAAAATACCTGCAGCTCCAGTTCTCATCAAATGAAGAGCAGAAGTATAATCTGCGCAACCTCCAACAATAACAGGAACATCGAGATCGTAAATAAACTTCTTTAAATCAAGAGGTTCATGATCTTTAGAAACATGTTCCGCAGATACTGCTGTTCCGCGAATCACGAATAAATCAACACCAGCTTCTAGAACAGTGTTATATAATTCTTGCGTGCGTTGTGGAGAAAGAGCTCCTGCTACTGTCACTCCAGCATCTCTGATTGTATGCAAACGCTTTGCAATCAATTCTGGTTTGATCGGCTCAGTATAAATCTCCTGAATGCGGCGGGTTGCAATGTTTGACGGCAACTCAGCTATTTCTTTTAACAAAGGTTCTGGATTCTCATATCGAGTCCATAAACCTTCTAGATCAAGAACTCCAAGACCACCCATTTGACCAATTGCAATCGCAGTATCCGGGCTAGTAACCGAATCCATCGGAGCAGCAATAATTGGGATATCAAACGTATAAGCATCTACTTGCCATGCAGTAGATACAGCTTGAGGATCACGCGAGCGACGCGAAGGAACAATAGCAATATCGTCAAGCGAATATGCAACTCGGGCTTTTTTGCCCAAACCAATTTCAATTTCCTGAGACATACTTCTTAGGCTAGTGCCCTATGCTGACGAGTTGCGACTCATAGTAATTCATCATTATTTTTACGCAAAGCACTGTATATAGCTTTTGCTTTATTCTCACCAATTCCAGGCACTTTTTGCAAATCTTCTAATGAAGCATTTTTCAAAGATTTTATTGAACCAAAAAATGCAAGCAAACGTTTACGATACACTGATCCAATTCCAGGAATAGCATCAAAAGTAGAATGCAATGAACCTTTTCTTCGCAATTTACGATGATACGAAATAGCAAAACGATGAGACTCATCTCTAGCGCGCTGCAATAAATACAATCCTTCTGAGCTTCTCTTAAAAATGATTGGATAATCTTCGTCAGGAAGCCACACTTCTTCAAGCTTCTTAGCTAAACCACAAACAGTAATATCACTTACGCCAGCATCTTCCATAGCTCTTTTAGCAGCTTTTGCTTGTTCTTTTCCTCCATCGACAATAATTAATTGAGGCTTATAAGCAAAATGCCGCGCACTAGTCAACGAATTACCTGAAAAATGCTTATTAGAAATACTGTTGGAATCACAAATATTAATGTCAGATGAGTCAGATGTATCTGATGCATCTAATGTATCAAGCTTATCTTCTGCATAAACATCTTTATGCTTAAACCTTCGCAATAATGTTTCATAAACAGCACTTAAATCATCTGTTTTACCATCACCGTGTTCACCTCGAACCGCAAAATGACGGTACTCACTAGGACGAGCAACACCATCTTCAAAAACAACCATAGAAGCAACTTGATAACTGCCATCAACTGTATTTGAGATATCATAACATTCAATTCGCAAAGGAGAT
This sequence comes from Gardnerella sp. 26-12, assembly GCF_001660745.1. Taxonomy (NCBI): domain Bacteria; kingdom Bacillati; phylum Actinomycetota; class Actinomycetes; order Bifidobacteriales; family Bifidobacteriaceae; genus Gardnerella; species Gardnerella sp. 26-12. The sequence goes on along the minus strand of NZ_LWSR01000125.1, from coordinate 1,527 downwards.
TTACTCATTCCAAGCGCTTTTGCTATTTCATTCATAGCTTCTGTTCTCATATCTATGCTGTTAATACGGCTAGATTTTATGCGTTTCAATTCCTGACTAGCATTATCGTTTGCACGATCCATAAGAGCACGTTTTTCTCCGCGCTCTGCAACTCTAATACTTACTTGAGAACCACGAATATTGCTAAGCCACAATTCAAGCTCTTGCTTACGTTCTTCAGAAATTTTAATTGGAACTATAATCTCACGAGGAACAGGCGAAATAGGAGCAAGTAAATCCTCACGACCTGTTCTCTCTTGACGTTCACGACGAGTTTTAGTAGCTTGTGCTCGCAATATTACATCAGTTGCAGTAGCTTGTTGCGTAGAGCTAACAGCGTCGCGAACTTTCTTAATGCTAATAGTATCTTCATGGTTTTGTGTGTAATTTTGCTCATATTCTGCGTATACGCGAGTTAATAAATCAGCTATAAGATCACTGTCACTGATATGCTCATTTCGTTCTACTGACCAATTTTTCTCTCCACGAATCATTCCAGCTCTGACAAAAAATACATGAATTGACGCTTCAAGCTCATCTCCGCAGAATCCAAAAACATCTGCTTCTACATCATTGTCAAACACAACTGCATTTTGTTGCAAAATAGTGTTCAAAACAGCAATCTCGTCACGCAATTTAGCTGCACGCTCAAATTCTAGCTCTTCACTTGCTTCTTTCATCTCGTTCTTAATTTGTGAAATATAAGACTCTCCAACACTGCCTGTAAGTATGCCAACTACATGTTCTACCATCTTGCGATGTTCGCTAGGATCTATGTTTCCTATACAAGGAGCTGAACATTTACCAATCGAAGCAAATAAGCAAGGCCTACCAGTCCTATGAGCTTTGTTAAAAACAGAGGATGAGCATGTGCGAATAGGAAAAGTTTTAAGTAAAGAATCTAAACTATGACGAAGAGGCCACACTTTTGCATACGGACCAAAATATCTAGCATGCCGCGCACTACGATTTCTAGTAATCCATACTCTTGGAAAAGTTTCTTCTAGCGAAACTGCAACATAAGGATATGTTTTATCGTCACGAAAAACTACATTAAACCTAGGATTAAAAGCTTTAATCCAAGTATATTCAAGTGTAAGAGCCTCAAATTCAGTGCTTACAACAGTCCATTCCAAACTGCGAGCTGTAAGAACCATAGATTGAGTTCTAGGATGAAGTTGGTAAAGAGGTTGAAAATAATTCGCTAAACGATTGCGTAAATTTTTTGCTTTTCCAACGTAAATAACTCGCCCCTCGCCATCACGCCACTTGTATACTCCAGGTTGCGCTGGAATATCACGAGAAGCTGGACGGAATAAATCACGAGTATCACCAAGCAATGGAGCTCCTAATGCATTTACTCTTTCATCATCAAATGATGAATCTTTCGAAAACTGTTCATCTATTATTGCTTGCGTTTTACGCCATTTTTCACTATCTCTCATCCTATTTTCTTCTTGCAAATCATATGCTTTATAAGAATTTTTA
>NZ_LWSR01000124.1:0-3628 GCF_001660745.1 Gardnerella sp. 26-12 | reverse complement strand
ATAGATGTTTTTATAGATAATTTTTGTGCAATATTTGCTTATTCTTAATATTTCCTGAGCTTTTAACCACATTGCATGAATATTGTTGAAAACTCATTGCTGTATGCGTTTCAATAGGCGCATGAGTATGAATATGAGTGTAAGCAACAAATCAATTGGCGTTAAGCAGATTGATAAAAATTATAACAATGGCGAAGCTGTAGGCGCATTTAGAGATGTTAAACGTTATGTTTATCCTCCTCAAGTTGCAGATAAATCTATATACGAATCTGCGTCTAATGGTGTAAAAAGCACGCCTTGTATAGCTGACGATCATACTGTTATGACTTTTTTGCCTAAGAGTTCTCAAGATGTGGAGAGTTTTCAACACACTGAACGCTCACAAGATATTTCTATTAAGCATAAGTCTTGCATGTTTAATAATTCTGAAGAAGATAATCTTATTGCGCGTGATTCTTTAGATCCGTTGCCTAAAAATATTTTAGTTGGAATGTCTGCTGCAGATGGCATTGGGCTAAGCACTTCGCTATCTATTCTTTCGCGCTATATAAGTGAACAAGGTCATAGTGTTGCTCTTGTAGATGCTGATTTGACTCATGGTGGTTTAGACGTTCTGCTTGGTTTGGAATCAGATGAAGGCCGCAGGTTGCAAGAAGTTGATGCTTCTTTAGGTAAATGCGATGGCTATGTGTTACGCAATGAGCTATTGCATTGGGACAATGTGGATGTTTTAGCATTTTCTCCATGGCATGGTAAGTATCCTGAACCTTGGGTTTTAGAGGCTGCTATTAGAGGTTTAGCTGATGCTGTTGATGTAGTTATTGTAGATATAGGTTCTGGCGAGACTGCTATGAAGTCTTACCATAATATTCCGCAATTTATTGACAGTGCGACTCTTGCTGCTGTTGAGCTATCTGTGCTTGATTTAGCAAGGTTTAGAGCGTTGCTACAAAAATTAGATACTTTGTGTGATTCTGAAGTAAAGTTTAATAAATTTGCTGTTGTTGGATTGTCTCCTCGTGGTTTAACGCAAAAATCTTATGTTTTAAGTATCGATGAAGCTTCTGAATATCTATCAACTACATTTCTTGGTTCTTTGCAACACGATGCTCGCATGTACACCGACATTATAGGGGGATATGGTATTCGAAATGTGCCATCTTCAATGAAGGAAACCATGAAACGCATAAATAATTGGCTTATCGGAGATGTTATATCAAATACAAAAAATGCTGTAACTAAATATCGTCGTTCGCAATATCGTCGTTCGAAATACTCAAGAGGTAAATATGATCGTAAATAATATTCGTGATATCGATTTTGGAATTCTGCAGGAATTTGCCAATGATGTAAGAGTTACAGACATGGTTGTAAGTGAGTCCGGTCGTGTGTGGGTAGATTGTGGGCAAGGTCTCAAGGAACGCGCAACTCGAGTTCCGCTTAACAACCCTGCTTTGTTAAGAGAATATGCTGTATGGCTTTGTGCACAATTAGGCAAAAGACTGGATGATGCGTGTCCTATTGCTGATGCTTCAAGTACTTCTGGCATTCGCATACATGCTGTTTTAGCACCACTTGTATCTCAAGGAGCAGCATTGTCAATTCGTTTTCCTTCAGTTAATCGTTATGATCTTGTTTCTTTAAGCGATCAAGGCATGTTTCCAAAAGAATTGTCTTGTATTCTAAGCGTTTTAGTTAAAAAGCGAGCAAATATAATGATCACTGGAAGTACTGGATCTGGGAAAACCACACTTATGAAGGCTTTGTTGGCTGCTGCTGATTGCGAAGATCGTATTGTATCTGTTGAAGAAATTAGAGAGCTCGGCGAGTTGACACAAAATCATGTTTCGTTAAGTGCGCGAGAAGCTAATGTAGAAGGTGTAGGAGAAATTGGCTTATCTCAATTAGTAAAAGCAACATTAAGAATGCGCCCGGATCGCATTATTCTTGGTGAATGTCGTGGGGAAGAAATTGCTGATTTGTTGAGAGTGTTTACTTCCGGGCATAAGGGTGGAATGACAACTCTTCATGCAGATGAAATAGAAAAAGTTCCCGCTCGTCTTATGGCATTAGGGTTATTGGCTGGGTTGGAGCCTGCAGCTTTATGTGCTTTAGCTGCTGGAGCATTCGATGTTGTTATTCATGTAGAGAGATCCTCTAACGGGCGTCGAATGATCAAAGAACTCGGTATTTTGCAATACGCTTCTAGCGCTTCGTTGCTGTGTGGCATTCCAGTTTTGCAATTATCTTGTGGAATTGACGGCAGTATTGTCATGAAATTTTTGCCTGCATGGGTTAAGTTTTCAAATTATTGGAATCTTCCCGAAAATATGGCCAACATATGTGTTGACAGTTCAAATAATTAGTAGTCGATTGTGTTGCTTGGAGCGTAAAAATGGATATTGAAGAAGTTCTTGCTGGAATGATTGCTGCATTACGTTCTGGTTCTACTTTTGCAATGATTGTTCACAGTGACTCTAAGTCTCAACAATGTATTTGCAGTAGTGCAGTTAATACAAAAATTATTTATAAATGGCTTTATGAACGTTGTTTTCCAAAGAATCGCAATATGAATAAGAATCAACGTCGTCAGCTTGAAAAACATATGCATACTGTTTCTGAAAGTCTTATGGCTTCATATGAATTGAGTAATACTCTTGGTTGTGCTATGGCAGAATGTGTGGAAGCTACGGCAGCGTCATATCATGCTCAGAAGCGTGCAGAAGATTTACGTGCTGACGTAGCTGCAATGCCAAAAGCAACAATAAAACTACTTACTGCTCTACCTATTTTGGCTCTTTTTGCTGGTGAATTATTAGGTGGGCACCCTATTTTGATGTTAATTACAACAGTAAATGGATGGATTTTATTAACAATAGGTGGAATATGTTATGGATTGGGTTTGGCATGGGTTAGTTCTATGTTGCAAATATCTCAGCATGCAATGGATGCTGCCTCGCTGGAAGGCTGATTTATGGAATCCACAAAGCAGCTTTTGTTTATCATCCCATTGTTTGTTGTAATTGTTTGGCAATGGGTGAGTTTGAAATTAGAGTGCGATTCATTAGATAATCGTATGCGTTTTAACAGTAAAATTATGCTAGTTAAGTACGAATGGCGTAACTCCAAAGTTTCATATGTAGATCCTCTTCTTGGTTTACATATGATTATTGTTTCACTTCGTAGTGGTGTTGCTATTACTAGGGCTCTTAGTGCTGTTGGAGAAGTGTTTCCTTGTGGTCAAGGCATGTGGCTTTGCTCTGTTTCCAATGCTTTACTTGCAGGAGATACGTGGCATGAAGCATGGTCTTCTACTTATACTAAACAAGATAATTTTGAATTAGAAAATAAATCAAAATTTACTAATCGTAAAAACTTAGATTCTTCAGAAATATTAGCTAGATGGTTAATGACATCTTTAAAAGAATCATGGTGTTATGGTTCATCTCCAGTTCCTGTATTGTCTGCACTTGCTCAACATTATGAGATAAATATGGCCAATATTGCTAGACAAGAAAGTTCTAAGTTGTCTGTGCGATTGCTGCTTCCTGTTGGATTATGTTTTTTGCCGTCTTTTATATGCATAGGAATTTTGCCAACAGTTATGTCGCTTATGCGCTAGCTTTTT
>NZ_LWSR01000123.1:0-3744 GCF_001660745.1 Gardnerella sp. 26-12 | reverse complement strand
TATTTTTGTAGATTTGTTGTTTTAAGAAATGAGGAATAATGGGTTGGTTATTTGGCCGACATGAAGAAGAAAAATCTTCAAAAGTTGAAGACAAAATCGTAGAGGTAAAAACTGGTCCATGGGATTTCAATGATGAAGATGCTCCTGATTTTAGCGATTATCTAGATTTTGGTTCAATCTATATTCCATATTTTCAAGGCATTGAGTTGCGAGTAAAAAAGCAGCATGAAACATCGCAAGTTCTTGGTATGACAGTAACTTATGGTTCTTCAAGCGTAGAAGTTGAAGCTTTTGCTGCGCCTAAAACATCTGGTATTTGGCTAGAAGTATGCAAAGATTTGCTTGATGGTAATAGTCAAGCGTGTACAGTACAAGGCGAATTCGGTACTGAGCTACTGTTGCCTGTAAAAGTTGGAGAAAAAACCATTACAACGCGTATTGTTGGCGTTGATGGTCCTAGGTGGATGCTTCGCGGAGTATTCTCTGGACCTGCAGCAACAGAGCTTGCAGATAATAATAACGAAACAAAACAATTAGACGAATGGTTTAAGGGGATTGTTGTAAATCGTGGTGAAGAGCCGCTTGCGCCTCGCGATTTTATTCCTATGCATGATCCAATAACTAGAGAAGAAAAAGAAGCTGCTTTAAATGCAGAAAATAGCGGTAAAGATGGGGAAAATAATACGTCTGATGAAGATGCTAATAATGCACTAAAAAAAGACGATAAACCATTAGGTTACGACCAACAAGTAGAAGTAAAAACTACGCTTACACGCGGTCCAATGTTTGCTGAAATTAGATAATGCAAGTAGTAGAAAGTTAATTGAATGGATTCACAGGAATCTTTACAGAAGGTCGAAGAAGAGTTTTCTTCGCAAGAGTTTTCAAATGAAGTAAAACTCGACGATTATGCGCAAACCAACAATTTTGTGCAGACTAAAAAACGCTCAGGATTAGCGACATTGGCTTCAATCGGAGCAGAAGGGTCTACATTTTCTGTAATTGATTCATTGGGTGGCATTCGAGGCGTAATTGAATCCATGCTTCCAGGCTTGCTGTTTGTTATTTGCTTTGTTGTAACGCGTAACGTACAAACAACGGTTATTGTGGCAGCTGTGATTGCTGTTTTGCAAGTTGTGGTTCGTCTTATTCAGAGGCAATCGCTTATGGGAGCAATTAGTGGACTTGTTTCCATTGCAATTTGCCTTATTTGGGTGTGGACGAGTCATCAAGCACGCGACTACTACATGATGGGTTTTATTACGAACGCTGTTTATGGTGCGCTTCTTGCTATTTCGCTGATTGTGCGCGTGCCTGCTTTAGGGCTTGTGATTGAGTCAATTCGCAAAATGCCTACGGAAAATTTTGGCGCGTGGCTGCACGAATGGCTTGATTATAAGCCACTTAAGCGCGCGTACATGTATGTTACTGGATTATGGATTGGCGTTTTTGCGCTGCGACTCGTTTTGCAAGTGCCATTATATTTGACAAATCACGTTGTGTGGCTTGGCACTGTTCGATTGCTTATGGGATTGCCGTTCTGGGCGCTCGCGATTTGGGTTTCTTACTTGATTATTGCAACGCCGTTTATGCGGCTTCATCATAAAAATCACGAAGAGAAGCAGAACGGAGAAAAGCAGAGCGAAGTAAATTCTAGCGAAGAAAAATCAGCTTAATTAAAAGCAACTTTAAAATTGGCATTAGAAAATCAGCTTAACAAAACGCAAAACTAGGGGGTAGTTTATGCAAGTGACGATGCGAATCGAGCGATATGCGGATCAAGGAAGATGCGTAGGTCATCTTGACGGACGCGTTGTATTCGTGCGATTTGCGTTGCCTGGTGAGCTGGTTGTTGTGCGCATGGATGAGCCGATGCGTGCAAAAGCGCACTTTTTTACTGGCGAAGTTGTAGAAGTTTTGGAGCCTAGTGCGGATCGTGTGGAGCCGCAATGGAAGCTCGCTGGTCCTTTGGCTCAGGGCGGCGGAGTTGGCGGCGCGGATTTAATTCACGTTTCTTTGCCTGGTCAGATTCGTTGGAAGGCTTCCGTAATTGCCAATCAATTCCAGCGTTTAGCGCATATGGATGTTGCGGAAAGCGATGTTAGTGTTGAGCGCATGCCAGGGGACGAGGAGCTTAACGGGTTTAATTGGCGTACGCGCATGGAGTTGGTTGCGGATGATGAAGGGCGATTGTCTATGCGTAAGCGCGAGTCGCATGATCGCATTGCGATTGATACTATGCCGCTTGCGTCGCGCGCAGTTTTAGCTGTTGCGGATTCTTTGGACTTGTGGAATCGTTCTTTTTCGCCAAATGCGCAAATTCGTCTTGCTGTTCCAGAGCCTAGGGTTGATGGTTTGGATTTTGGTGTTTCTGGCGATAAGGCTGCGCTTCTTAGTGCGATTGGCGAAAATTATGCGCTTATAGTAAATGATGAGTTGGTTGCAGGATCGGCATTGTTGCGCGAGCGCGTGCGAGTTGCTGTTAATGAAGATTTATCTCGTGCGCGTACTTTTGATTACGATGTTGATGGGCGCGGTTTTTGGCAGATTCATCGCGCAGCTCCAGAGCATTTGGTGAACTACGTTTTGGGATTAGTTCGTTCTGCACTTGGTGGGCGCACTAAGAATACTGTTTTGTGGGATTTGTATTCTGGTTCGGGTTTGTTTACGATTCCTCTTGCGACTTTGGCTAATGTTGGCGGAGATTCTGCTGGTGATGCAGGTTCCGTTGGTTCTGCAGAGCCAGCTCGCGTGCTTAGCATTGAGGGTGCGCCGATTGCTGTAAAGAACGCAAGGCGAAATATTGGACGCGCTGGTCTTAGCAGGGATGTTGTTGAAGCGCTTGAAGGGGATGTTGCGCAAACTCTTGAATCGCAGGTGTTTAAGGCGAGTAAGTCATCTAAGATTGTGCGCCGATTTGCGCATCCAGATGTTGTTGTGTTAGATCCTCCGCGCGCTGGTGCTAAAGCTCAAGTTTGTAAGCAGATTGCGAAGTCTGGAGCAAGAAGCGTTGTGTATGTTGCTTGCGATCCGACCAGTCTTGCTCGCGATGTTGGCACGTTTAAGGAGCTTGGCTACAGCGTTCAGTCTTTGCGTGCGTTCGATATATATCCCAACACTCACCATGTGGAGAGTGTTTGCCTAATGTCTAAGGTGTAGTTTCGGTACGTATTGAATGTACAGGATGGATATAAGGAGGTAAAGATGGCAAGTGCGGAAGAAAAAGTTGAGGAATTTTACAAAGCACAGCTTGATGAATTGAATATCAGACATTATGGTAAGACCGAAGAAATAAACTCTTCTATTACCAAAGCATTAAAAGAGGCAGACAGTAAATCCGGTGGATCCGGGAATAATTATCCTGATATTCAGCTCTTATTACAAAATAGTACTCGCCGCGATATTCCTGTGATGATTGAAGCCAAAGGAACTAAAAACAAGCTTGAAAAGCTTTCCAAAGATGGCGATATTGAGCTTATAAGTAAAGGGAAAAATCCTCATAGTGTTGTACAGCAATATGCCGTAAATGGAGCTTTACATTATGGACTGGCTATTCTTGATGAAGGTACTTATAGTGAAGTCATCGTTATTGGTATTAACGGATGGGAACTAAAGGATGGGTGGGTATCAAACCCAGAGCTTAAAGCTTATTATATTTCTAAAAAGAACGGAAAAGTTCCTAAAGAAATTCCTGATTTTGATTTTTCACAAATGAAAAGTGAAAATATAGATTCTCTTTATAAC
>NZ_LWSR01000122.1:0-3803 GCF_001660745.1 Gardnerella sp. 26-12 | reverse complement strand
AAAACCGCCAATGTCTCCAACGCCATCGCAAATTAAATCATTTGAAGAAACAACGTCACTGTAATCTTTATTTGCAGCAAAAACCTTCGAACGTGACACATATTTATAATTCTTCCGAAGAATAAGCTCCGGAATATCCCTATCGCTCATATTGACTAACGCGTAAGAATACTTACTTTTGCTAGTATCAATTTCTGAATCAGCTTCATTAAGGTTATATTTATCAGCGTTTGCTAAAACTTTTTTATATAAAGCTGCTACTTTTGCATTAATAACATTAACCTTTTTTGCACTATCAGCAGCTTTTGTATTTGCGCCATTTTGATTTGAGCATCCTGAACATAATGGCATAAAAAGAAACAGCGAAAGTGCTAATGCAATAAATTTTTTTAGCTTCACCGCAATTCCATTAGGCATAACTACCCCTTCTCAAACTTTAACTAATTGTAAGCAAGCAAGTTAAATATTCTAATACTACGTTGTAATGTTTGGAAACTGCATAAATTTAGGTTACTTAAATATAAAAAGCCTGCGCAAAAGCTATTCACTCTTACGCAGGTTAGTATTAGATAAGCGACGCTTACGCCTCAAGCGTTATCACAGGATGCAAATCAAACATCGTTACAGTACGCTTCATGCGCGCAACGATGCTTGTTATAGCAATCGCAATCACGCCGAAAAGCACAAGCATTTCAATGCCGAAAACTATTTCGCCACTGTTCTTTCCAGCCATTGCTTGACGCAACCCCATAATCGAGTACGTCATTGGCAAGTATGGGTGAACAGCTCTAAAGAATGCCGGCGTCATTTGAACTGGGAATGTTCCTGCAGAGCTTGTGATTTGCAACATAAGCAGCACAATTGCAACTATTCGCCCTGGTATGTGGAAAATCACCATAATCATTTGCATTATTGCCATAAACATTATGGATGCAATAATTCCAAGACCATAGAACGCAAGAACGTTGTCAATTTGCAACTTTAACACAACGTGCACTACGCCCATAAGAATTACAGCTTGTACAACGCCCATAATCACAAACGGCGTTAAGCTAATAAGCGCACTCTTAAGCGGATTCATGCCATTTAGTATCGCTCGCCTATCCATAACTCTCAAAACAAAGGTTGCCATAAGAGCACCGACCCAAAGTCCGATGGAAATAAAGTAAGGAGCGAAACCTGTTCCGTAATTTTCAACGTGAGAATACTCGTGTTCTTCCAAGGAAACCGGCGCGCTCATCATCTTACTTTTTTGCACGATATTGTTGATTTTTCCAGACTTTTGAGAATTCTTAAGCCCGTCATGCAACTTTTTTGCGCCTTCAACCAGCTTTGGAGTATTATCCGATAGCTTCTTAGCTCCGGAATTAAGCTGATCAGAACCGTTCACTATTTTCGCTGAACCTTGTGCAGCTGCATTCACACCATTATTTAGTTTCTCGCTACCGTTACTTACTTGAGCCAAGCCTTCAGCAAGACTATTCGCTCCAGCAGCAAGCTTATTTGAGCCAGTATTAACAGCTTCAACACCTTGAGATATTGCGTCAGCTCCGCCCTTTATTTGCAAACTGCCAGCAGAAAGCTTGTCTGCTCCAGCGCTTAAAGCAGAAAGATTTGTTTCTAGAAGATCAGAATTCTCACTTAATCCTCCAGCCAAACCTTGCAAACTAGCAAGCACATCTTCCTTAGTAACTCTAGGATCTTGCGCTTTCATAAGAAGACCCATAATTTGTGCTTTTGTTTCAGCATTTCCAGCCTTAACACGTTCTTCTAATTCGCTGCTTGAAGCTGCAAGCTTTTGCGCACCATCGTAAAATTCGCTTGTTGCTGCCGATAGTTTTTGAGTTCCTTTGCTTAATTGTTGAGCTCCGTTTGCTAAATCTTGCGTTTTTTGAGCAAGATATTGCGCGCCTGCTTTACTTCTAGCGTTTGCTTTAGAAAGAGTATTCGCTCCTTTTTGAAGCTCACTTAATCCGCCTTGAAGTTTTCGCAAAGATTGTGAAAGTTGATTAGATCCATCTGCAAGCTTATTTACTCCATTTTGCAAAGATTTTGAGCCTTCATGCAAAGCACCAGCACCATTTACTGCGTCACCAAGAGAATCAGAAGCAGAATTAACTTTCGCAAACATGTTCTCCCAATACTCTTGAGCAATCGCCTCGCTGATTTCGCTACGCATAGTATGGAAAGCAGTTTTGCCAATCTGAGATGCCAGCATATTACTTGCCTGATCGTACTTTACGTGAAGTTTTGCTTTAGTAGGAGTTTCATATTGCGCAGAAGCAATGCACTTACTGAAGGAAGCTGGAATGGTTGCTACCATAAAATAGTTGCCATTTTTAAGACCCTTATTCGCTTCAGAACTATTTACAAAATTCCATTGGAAGCCCTCACTACCATCTTTTTGATTCTTTAAGCGAGTTTTGATTTCGTTTCCAATGTTACGCATTTTGCCGTTAATCACAGCGCCATTGTCTTCAACAACAACAGCTACAGGCACAGTATTCAAAGTCTTATAAGGATTAGTAAATGCCCACAAATAAAGCGATCCGTATAAAAGTGGAATCAAAGCTACGGTTCCAATAACAAGCTTTCGAGCTTTTCCTTTCAACGTATTGTTAAGCTCTCGAAATGCAAGAGCAAGAGTATTAACGCGCATTGTTTTCACCACCATTTGCTTCACTTGTACCAAGCTGTGAATCAATATGAGAATTTTCTGATTCCCCATGATTTGGGCTTAGTCTTAAGACTTGATCAGCTTGCTTTTCTAACTCACTTTGCAAAACTCCAACAAGGCAAGAGCAGTAATTTTTACTAACATACGCGCGAATATCGGAAAATAGGCATTCGCTTTGCTCGCTAGTAAGCTCCGTTTCAATTCCATCAACAAATAGCAGCCACGGCTTTTTTAACAAAGCAAGCGCAATTGCCAAACGCATGCGCTCGCACGGAGTCAACTCTCCTATTGCTGTTTCGTGAGGAGAAAATACTTTCCATTGAGCTAACACGTTGTAAGCGTACTGCTGTAAAGCTTCACGGTTTTTAACATCATTTTTGTATTGCTTCAAAAATAGAGGCGAGCGCGCTGCTAGTTTCAACTCGCTCATAAGAACTTCTTCTATTGTTTGCGTTTTATAAAATTCGTTAATTCCGCTAAATAATCCCAAACCAACGTATTGTCGAGATTCTTGGAAATCATTAGGAAGAGTTACGTCCGCAATAGTAAGAATTCCATTAGTGAATTTCATATAACCAGATAATGCAAGCAGCAAAGCTGATTTTCCAGAACCATGTTCGCCTGAAATTGCAACGATTTGATGAGGTGCAACTTTTAGCGACACATCCCAAAATGGCGATCTTCTAAATCTTTTTAACCCTAATTCTTTAGCTTCTAAAAACGTTTGTTCCTCTTGCATAATTTGTATGTTTGACGCTTATTGCTTAGACACAACGCAGTATCTAAATTTCGCTTAGAGCGCCAGGCATTCCTCCTTACTCTAAATAACCAATTTTCAATTTTCAATTTTTAATTTTGTTGTTTGTGTTTGTTGTTTATTTTTAGATTTTCGCAATTAGCAAAACAATTTTTACTTTTCACATTGCTTTATCGCTATTTTTAGCGATAAACTCACGTTGCAATGCTGCATAAAACGGTGCAAAACCGGACATTTGGTGATTATTCTTAATTCTTCACCACTGATACCTTAGGGTACTCTTTTGGGTAAACAATTGTTAAGCTACTTCAATCTTTCTGTTGAATTGTTTATATTTCATCTTTAATTAAGAAACATGTTGTAAACACT
>NZ_LWSR01000121.1:0-3954 GCF_001660745.1 Gardnerella sp. 26-12 | reverse complement strand
GTATTATTATTGAATTATGTCGAATGTTATTGATTTGTTGCGCAACGATTTCTCTACCTTCGCTCAGCGCAAGTTTAATGCCGTAGATGCGCTGATTTTGTGCGAGCTATCTTATATAAATATGCCAACGTACGTGCCAAAATATTGCGATAATCCAAAGAATATTTCTACTGTATCTATTAACGAATTGCTTAGAATAGAAGAATATTCGTCAATGTTTGCTTCTGGGTCTCCTAAAGTAGATAAATTCCGTAGGAAGCTGCTTCTTGCTGTCGCTTCCAGCCCTAGGTATAGGGGAATTCGCGTAGGGGAGTATCTTGAGAGGTTTGATGAATCAAATATTGACGAATCATTAGAGCAGCAGTTTGCTGGAGTTACTTTTGATCTTAGCAATTGCGAGGGGATTGATAATCCTCATACTCTTGTTGTTGCGTATCGCGGCACTGACAGTACGCTTGTTGGGTGGAAAGAAGATTTCAACATGGCTTTCCGCTGCCCAGTGCCAGCGCAAGAATCTGCTGCTGAATATTTGACTTCTGTAGCGCAAAGATATAGCAAACGTTATCCTAATAAAAACTTCTTTAATAAAATTTTTGCGAACAAACTTTTTGCCCGCTTTTCAAAATCTTCCGTAGACTTGCAAAATAATAATCCAAATATTATTGTTGTCGGTCATTCAAAAGGTGGGAACATGGCTGCTTATGCGGCTATGCGCTTAGATGCTACAAGTCAAAAATTAGGTGATTTTGTATCAAAAATTTATTCTATGGACGGACCTGGTTTTGCGTCTGATGTAGTGGACACAAGCGTTTTTGCGAATGTTTCAAGTCGTATTGAAAAAGTAGTTCCGCAGTCTGCCTTTATTGGATTGATTATGGATACGGGAGTGCCGTATAAGGTTACATTTGCCGATTCGATTGGATTAATGCAACATCTTGGCATGTATTGGCAGGTTAAAAATGGTGATTTTGACTACTGTGATTGCGTAACTCCGCGCGCTCTGGCTATTTCTAAGGCTACAAACGAGTGGATGATGAATCTGCCATTTGAGGAGCGAAAGCGCAGAATTGACAGCGTTTACAGCATTTTTAGCAGTTTAGGTTACTCAACTTTTGATGAAATATCTTCGCATTGGTCGGATGTTGTTCCTAAATTATTGAAGATTACAATGCACATTGATTCAAAAACTTATGAGCTTATTCGTAGTGTTATGAGTGCTTTTGCGCTTGCGGGCGGCAGCTCTTCGGATAAGAAAAGCTAGTGTAAAGTCTGTTTGGAAAGGTTTTGAATGCGACTTCGCTTAGATTTAGCTTACGATGGTGGCGGATTTTACGGTTGGGCTAAGCAGCCTACTTTGCGAACTGTGCAGGGTGAAATTGAGGGGGCTTTGCACACAGTATTGCGTGTGCCAGAAGGGGATGTTGCTGAGCCGCTGCGCCTTACTGTGGCTGGTCGTACGGATACGGGTGTGCATGCGTCGCATCAGGTTTGTCATCTTGATGTTTGTGAAGAAACTTTATTGCGATGCGTAGGTCATACCGGATTGGACGGTGTTTGCGCGCTCGAGTACAGGCTTAAGCATGTTTTGCCACAAGATATTTCGTTGCATAAGGTTAGCGTTGCGCCCATTGGTTTTGATGCACGCTTTTCTGCGTTAGAGCGCACGTATGTATATCGTATTTGCGACGCTTCTGATTATTGTGATTATGACCCTCGTATGCGCGGTTTTGTTTTGAAACTTGATGATGTTTTGGATGTTGATGCAATGAACCAGGCTGCGAGGCTTATGATTGGCCTTCACGATTTTGGATCTTTTGCGCGCCCTAATCCTGGAGGTACTACTATTCGCGATGTAAAAAGTGCCTGTTGGGAACGCGTGGGAACGCGTGCTAATGACGTGCGCGTTAAGCTTAAAACTGGATGCGTGCCGCCTGTTGAGCAGGGTTTGCTTGAATTTACTATTGTTGCTGATGCTTTTGCGCACAATATGGTGCGTTCTCTTGTGCAAGCTTGCGTGCAGATTGGGCGTGGTAAGCGTTCTTTTGATTGGTTTGAGGAAAAGATCAATGTTCCTCTTCGTGAAGGCTCGACGGGTCCAATTGATCCTCATGGATTGACATTGGAATATGTAGCTTATCCTCCTGATGAGGAGCTTGCTTCTCGCGCTGAAAAAATTCGCGCTCGCCGTGATTCGTCTGAGTTATAACGTTTCAACTCGCCATAAATTTATATTCGTGGCATGGTTTACAATTGAAAAGTTGCGTTTGTATGCGCTTTCAGTGCGACAAATCGTAAGTGGATGAATGTCCGAGCGGTCTAAGGAGCACGCCTCGAAAGCGTGTGAGGGTAAAATCCTCCGCGAGTTCGAATCTCGCTTCATCCGCGAATTAACCAAGCCTAAAGCATGTAAAAATTGCTTTAGGCTTTTTAATTCGCCGAGCTTGCTCAGGTTGGAAGCACAGTGTGCTTCCAACGCAAGCGAGGTCTTTCTGCGTCAATAAAGACACAGAAAGTGTGGGCTAGTGTGTTTAACGTAGTGTGTTAGGTTTGTGTTGCCGTATTTCGCGCTTGAAGCTTTTTTATTCTGACGAGCTTTCTCAAAACTGAAAGTGCAGTGCACTTTCAGTGAAAGCGAGGTCTGCCTGCGTCTCGATTGACGCAGGCAGGGCAGATTAGTGTGGTTGTTTTTGCTTTAGGCTTTTTTAATTCGCCGAACTTCGTAAGCGATCGTAATCCGTGCGAACTTTCTCTCGCGTTTGAAGTCGAGTCCTATTTTGTGTGTAAAGGGGAATGCCCTATAGGCTAAAAGCCCCAAGGTTAAGTTTTACTTCAAAATAAGCTTCGTATCAGTAGGATACCCAAGTTCATAAGCTCTTAGCAGTCTAGATGTGATTAATTGCACAGTTGCATTTTTAAGAGTTTGTTGAGCGCGCATTACAGAATCGTTATCATCGCTTTTTGCAGTAACGTTATTCTCGGATGCATTATTATTTTTTGACGTAATAGTTATTATTTGATTAAAAGCAGCTAGCTCTTCTCTAGCGCAATCCATATAAGCTATAGCGGTAATCGACAGATCTTTTCCGCTTGCTGAATCATGTGTTTTTCCGCTTTCTAACGCCTCTTGAGGAATATCGTAAACTTTTTTGCGCAAGTCTGTTCCTTCTCCTGCAACTCGCATAAGAGTTTGAGCGTTTGTCGACGCCATATCGCTGTATTCCAATGCTATATTTTGCTCTTTTCTCGCTGCTAGTGTTTGTAAAATAAAAGCAAGTTTGTCTTCAGCTTCTGCAGCTTGAGCTAAGGGTTGATGTGTCCATTTGAAGTTTTTGTAATGATTTATTACTTCTATAAGATTCGCGTATGAATCGTGCTCCATTTGTTGCGCTGTTGTAGTTTTTGTATTTTCTGAGCTTTCGTTTCCGCTTTTATTGCTTACATTATTTGAATTTTCGTTACTATTTTTCTTCGAAAGCATTTCCCATTGAGCTTGCGTGCTGTATATAATGCTTTCGCTTAATCTTCCTGGGCATTGCTGAGCGACAGTTTTCCAATATTTTGCTGCGGTTTCAAAATCCTTAATGGATGTGTCGTTTTGGTTCTTTTTGATTTCGCGCTGCTTTTTTTGCGCAAGTCTGTATGCTTTAGCACATGCATTTTCTGGAGCTGCTGTGTGAACTGTATGCTCGACGTGAATGTTTTGTAATGTTCCACAGGCTGTTAGCAGTGGAGATATTAAAACGCATATAAGAAGCACGAGTGCTCTGGCAATACTGCGTTTTACTTGTTTGCGCATGTCATTTAACAAAACATAAAGTGTCTGCATAATCTACTAAAATAGCCACTGACTGTGACCTATATCGATTTATTAATTTGGTATTTGTTCTAAGTCTGCAACAATTAAAGCTAACTGTCGTTAGAAGAAAAAATAAGTGTGCTTTAATAGTTACAATT
>NZ_LWSR01000120.1:0-3960 GCF_001660745.1 Gardnerella sp. 26-12 | reverse complement strand
AGATGTGTATAAGAGACAGCTTTTGTTCTTGCTTAAAACAGATAATAAAAAATCCTTGCATTTGTAAAATACAAGGATTTTTATGTTTATAGATTCACCTAAATTTACTTGCCTGGATCTTGCTGACCTTGGTTAGAATTTTTAGGATTAGTATTCTTTGCTACATGTGGCTTCTCAGTGATTGGCTTTTTTTGAGGCTCTTTATCATCAATGTCTTTACGCATATCCTTTGTTGCTTTTACAGCATTATGTAGGTCGTCACAAATCTTCATAATCCATTTATCAAGCTGATCTGCGTATTTTGGCATAAGTTCGCTTACTCGTACTGTAGACGTGTAGCTGCGTCCTGCGATTCCGCTTAGCAAGTTCAGAACATCGTTTCCTTGCTGGCTATCGCTAATCAACACATCAATTTTGCGACCTTCAATAAGCTTCTGAAACTCCTCAACGCTTGAATGTTCTGGTTCATTATTGTTATTTACTGAGTCAACATATTCTTTAGGTGAGCTATCTTTCAAATTGGCATCAGACATTAGCCAGAAAAGAATAGGAGATGTAGAAGCATACTTTGCGTTACCATTTTCTTTAGAGAAATCACTTAAGTAGGTGGTTAATTTCTTTTCCTTTTCCTGCCATTGTGCTAGTCGCTTAGAAAAAGCTTGCTTTTTTGATGGCAAAACTTTGGAGAAGGTGTCAGCCATGGCAGATGCCATAGCATTCCTAGCATCGTGAGAAAACCAAAGATATGGATTGTCTCCGTTAAGTGCTCCTACAGTACCTGCTGCACTAAGCACTTCAGCTTTAGCTGGGTGTACTTTGTTTGCCCAATCATCGTAGCCTGCACCATTTGTAACTAATACTTGTGCATTCTGCATATTTTTTAAATCTTTTGAGCTAGGTTTAAACGACGATATGTCTGTATCTGAACCAGTCATAACTGATTCAACTTTGACGTCAGAGCCACCAATCTCTTGAGCTAAGCTACCCCAGGTGTCAACAGTGGATACAACAGAAATATTTGTTGCAGCTTTTGGTTTTTCTTTTGGTTTTTCCTCAGTTTTTCCACAAGCTGCAAATCCAAGTATTACTGCAGAAGCAATAAGGCATGTTATGGCAGTTTTTCCAAACTTCTTTACTGCACAAAGAACGGTACGCATCACTGTGACTCCTCCCGTGATAATGGTGCGTCGGCGCACGTAAAATTGTTAGTCGACCCATATCTTCTATACTTCACGATAGCCTATCCTTACGAATTGTGCGAGTTGGGAGGAATTTTTTATGACTATTGTGTTAGATGGTAAGGCTTTAGCTAGTAAAATTAAAAAAGATTTGGCAGCGCGCGTTGCTATTTTACATAAAAAAGGCATTAATCCAGGTTTGGGTACGTTGCTTGTAGGTAGTGATCCTGGTTCGTTGAAATATGTTGCTGGTAAGCATCGTGATTGCGAAGAAGTGGGGATTAATTCTATTCGTTGCGATTTACCAGAAGATGCTACTGAAGATGAGATTCTTGCTGCTTTACAGAAATTAAATAATGACCCTCTTTGTACTGGATTTATTGTGCAACTGCCATTGCCAAAAGGTATTGATGCTCAAAAAGTTATTTCTTCTATTGATCCTGCAAAAGATTGTGATGGAATGCATCCATATAATTTGGGTGAACTTGTTACGCATATTTCCGGTAATATTACAACACCTTTGCCGTGCACGCCGCGTGGAATTTTAGCTTTGCTTGATGAGTACGGTATTGAACTTTCTGGTAAGGAAGTTTGTGTGCTTGGTCGTGGCATTACGGTTGGGCGTACTATTGGTCTTCTGTTAACACGCAGGGGAGTAGATGCAACTGTTACGTTGTGCCATACGCATACTCGGAATGTTCAGGAGATTATGCGCCGTTCTGATGTAATAATTGCAGCAATGGGTTGTGCTGGTTTTGTTAAGCCTGAAGATATTAAACCTGGCGTTGTTCTTGTTGATGTTGGTGTATCTCGTGTTTTTGATGAAGAGGCTGGCAGATACCGTGTAAAAGGTGATGTTGATTCAGCTTGTCGAGAAATTGCTGGAGCGTATTCTCCGAATCCTGGTGGAGTAGGTCCGATGACTCGAGCTATGTTGCTGGCGAATGTTGTAGATATGGCTGAGCGAGCAGCTAATTGCAAATAAAATGCGACACGCCCGAAGTAAAACGTAAATTTTGGCTATACCTGTATATAAAATCGACAGAGCGTGTGCATAGTATGCACACGTAACGTAAATACATAATTAAATATCGAGTAATATCCACCCCAAGAAGAAACCACTAATAACTAATGGCAGAGAATAATAACGAAGTCGCCAAGGTTGCGATTAATGATATTGGCACCGAAGAAGACTTCATCAAGGCAGTCGATTCAACCATCAAGAATTTTGATGATGGTGATTTAGTTGAAGGTACAGTCGTAAAGATTGATCACGACGAAGTATTGCTGGACATCGGCTACAAAACTGAAGGTGTAATTCCTTCCCGTGAACTTTCCATCAAAAAAGACGTTGATCCAGATGATGTTGTCGAGGTTGGCGACACCATTGAAGCCCTTGTTGTAACTAAGGAAGACAAGGAAGGACGTCTTATTCTCTCCAAGAAGCGTGCACAGTATGAGCGTGCTTGGGGTGACATCGAGAAGATTAAGGATGCAGACGGCATCGTTGAAGGTACCGTTATTGAAGCTGTTAAGGGCGGCTTGATTGTTGATATCGGTCTTCGCGGCTTCTTGCCAGCTTCCTTGGTTGAGATGCGTCGCGTGCGCGATCTTTCTCCATACATTGGCCAGAAGATTAAGGCTAAGATTCTCGAGCTCGATAAGAACCGCAACAATGTTGTGCTTTCTCGTCGCCAGTTCCTTGAGGAAACCCAGTCCGAAGTTCGCGAGACCTTCCTCTCGCAGCTTAAGAAGGGTCAGATTCGCGAAGGCGTTGTGTCTTCTATCGTAAACTTCGGTGCGTTTGTTGATCTCGGCGGAGTTGACGGTCTCATTCACGTGTCTGAGCTTTCTTGGAAGCACATCGATCACCCATCTGAGGTTGTTAAGGTTGGTGATAAGGTTACCGTTGAAGTTCTCGACGTTGATCTCGATCGCGAACGTATTTCCCTTTCCCTTAAGGCAACTCAGGAAGATCCATGGCAGCGCTTCGCTCGCACTCATGTTCCTGGACAGGTCGTTAAGGGCAAGGTCACAAAGATTGTTCAGTTCGGTGTGTTCATCTCCGTTGAAGATGGCATTGAGGGCTTGGTTCACATTTCTGAGCTTGCAAACCGTCACGTAGAGAACCCAGAAACTGTTGTTAAGGGTGGCGAAGAAGTATTCGTGAAGGTTATCGACGTTGATCTCGATCGTCGTCGCATCTCCCTCTCCTTGAAGCAAGCTACTGAAGCTGTAGATCCAAATTCTGAAGATTTTGATCCAGCTCTCTACGGTATGCCAGCTGAATATGATGCTGAAGGCAACTACAAGTACCCAGAAGGCTTCGATCCAAACACTAACGAATGGATGGTCGGTTACGAGCAGCAGCGCGAAGAGTGGGAAGCTCAGTATGCTGCAGCACACCAGCTTTGGGAAGAGCACAAGGCATTCGCTGCTAAGGAACTTGCGGCTGCAGCTGAATCTGCTGCTGCTGACGGTCAGAGCGAAGAAGCTGAAAAGAAGCCAGCTAAGGAAGAAAAGAAGGAAGAAGTTGCTTCCAACTATTCTTCTGAAGCAACTAGTGAAGGTGCTTTAGCTGATTCTGATCAGCTCGCAGCTTTGCGTGAACAGCTTTTGAACGAAAAGAAGTAGTTTCTACTTTCTACTAGAAGCTTGTAAATAAAACAGTAAGATGCCCTCGGTGACTAATCATCGGGGGCATCTTGCGTATTGTTGTTCATAATGTTTTACGAGTATCTTGAGTATATTTGACAAGTATTTTATAACTCAAGTTTTGTAA
>NZ_LWSR01000012.1:0-18756 GCF_001660745.1 Gardnerella sp. 26-12 | reverse complement strand
TTTTCATAAAAGAGAAGAAAAATTTTTGAAGAACCCTAGAACCTTTTTATGAAAACAGTGCCACGGAAAATCACGCGCACAAGAAACCACAGAGCCAAGCAAAACACGAGCAAAAATTTTATAGGGATAAAAGAAAATTGCCTCGACTTGTTTACTAAGTCGAGACAAAATAAGATTTTTGTTTTTACAGTTCGTCGAGTTCATTCATGTGCTGTGCCATGTAGTCAGCGAGCCAGTTCATGCCGTAGGCTTCTTCAAAGGATTCGAGCAAGAGTGATAAGTCTGTATGGAATCCGTAACTGTGGAGAGTATCTTGTGCTTGTTTTACTGATGTGAGTTTGAGCCTGCGAATAATTTCAGCGCTATCGTGTTTGTCTCTTTCTCTGCCACTTTCTAGTTTCATACCAAGGATATAATCAAGCGGCGGCATGAGCACGGTAAGATGAGAGAATTGAAAAACAGGAGTGCAAATTTTGCGCGGTGGGATGCGGTTCATGTTCGCAACAGAATTATTAAGCCATAATTCATCTGGCTCGTTCGCGTTATATTTCTCACCGACCTGTTGAATTATGTTTCTGATTTTTTCATTTTCTGTATAGAAGGCATCAACGTCTTGCGTGCCTCGAAGATTGTAATACTCAAGAACGAAACCACCAGCACAAATAATTTCGAGTGTGATATTTTCGTTCGCAAGATTGTCATTGAGTTCAGCGAACAGTGGTGTCTTGTCCATAACGTCCTTCTTTGAAAAGTTGCAGAATATTTTTTGGTTGTGCTTTACGATTCGCTTGGAGCACGTGCTCTCTTGTGTGTGTGCCGTCAGTGAGTGCGTCTTGCAATGTTATTTTTTGGAAGGGAGTCAGCACGGTGCTGTTGAGTAACCGTGTGACATCATCACTGGTGAGTTTCGTGCCATTGTCTTGAATAACTTTGTACAGGTAGCGGAACCATAAATCCCCATCTCGTTCGCTATTCTTACTTGCTTGAATCATATACTCGTACCACGTGTGCATGTGTCGTCTCCTTCTGTGTATTACCTGATTCTTATTCTAATCGGACAACACACAAACTTTTAGTATGCTAGGCATAGGCATAAGCCGCTTGCCTTATCGAAGGTGAATGCTCTGCCACCGTCTTCAACTTCGGAACAATTCTGGGCAAGAAGTTCAATATCGATACTGTGATAGAGAAGCGAATAAGGAAGCTCACTATGCTGGGCAAGTTTGGGAGTTATCCACGTCTCGCTAAAGTCTTCAAACCATTCTTCGACATCGCACACGGTAAAGCAGTCAATTTCGTCAATGGTGTGGTGCGCGTCGAACCAATCTTTGAATTGTGGATATTCTTCGAGTACGTTTTCGATGTCGCTCCCGTCATACCATGTGCACATTTCATCTCTCCTTTTCCTCGGGGTGTCTGTGACATTTTTTTGTTCAAGTTCCTTGAACACTGAAGACATATCGCCGTGAAGTGACGTAGCGCATAAGCTGCGCGTGGACCTTTAGGGACATCGCGGGCGTTGCGTGGAGGAACGTGGCGATAGGATCGTAAGTGTCAAGGAAATTGACAAACCTTAAAGAAAATTTTTTGTACACCGCAGGTGTTCCATACGAAAAAGAATGGTTGTACACGCTTTAGCGTGTGCAACACAATATTCCTGTCTATTGAGTCGTCAAGTACATACGAAATAGGGGTGAAGAATATGAATCCTTCACCCCATGTGCTTTTATAGGTTTTAGTCTGTGGTGGTGTAATAGTAGTCAAGCTGGTCGCTTGTGAAGTTATCTTCGCACCATGCTGCCAGGGTCGTATACAGGTCGTTGTATACACGTGCTTTATCCTCGTTGTAGAAATGGTATTGCCAGATTTTATTGTTCAACACCATGACAAGCTCGGTCATCATTTTGTAATTGCTGTGCCACTCATTAAAAGCGCGCTGGTAAGTATCTTCGATAGCGTCGAGACCAAATGCTTCTGCTATGGTGAAGTCTTCCCAGAAAGTAGTGATTGGCGTGTACCCGTAGTCTTTGAGTGGATTGTAGATTTGTGGCATAGTGATTGTGGTGCTCATTGTGTTTTCCTTTCAAAAAGTGGGGAGAAGAGGCTTTTCTCTTCCCCGTTGTGTTTGTTTTGATGATTGCGTTTCACGTCCTGCCGGTGGATGCGTTTCACACCCTCGGGGTGCTTGACCCAGCTCGCGCGGCCGAAACAATTTATTGTTGAGAGACGCTCGGATGGGTTGACATGCGTCCGCTGGTAGGGCGAGCATTCATCGGTAAAACAAACACGGGTAGAGAAAACACGTGCTCCAGCTATGAAAAGGAAAAGAGTGAGCAGTCGCTCTTACTGAATGCGCATAATCTCCTCACTCTTATAAGTACACGGGCAGAGTAGCTGATGGTTTTGCGAAGGATAATAGTGCAGAGGATTGTGTGGTAGAAAAAGATTGTGTTCCATGCGTGCAGGGGTGGGTGCGGCTCATACACGTGTGATGGAGAGTGAATGTGTAGAAACTATTCTTCTGGCACCACTCTTACCAGTAGCGCGTAGACGTGTATGCGTGTGCTCAACCTATCGGTTGTGGGGTGTGCTTGTATATCCATCTGTATGAGCGTATTAATAGTGCATGGTTCCAGGTCTTTGGCTTATCGTCATGGGCATTCTTGTGAGAAGAAAACCGACACGAAAGCGTAGGCTGGCTTATACAAGAGAAATGAAAAGGTGGTGGAGCACCCACCTTTTTCGTGAGTGTTCCACCACGAGGGCTTTAGTGACCCATGTTGATAGACCAGTAGCGTTTCTCGTCTTCACGAGCATGCGTGCCTTGAGGGTCGTCAGGATTGAAGTACGCGTTGCTGAAGGTATTGATGCGCACACCGTACCGGCCTGGAATGTTCGTGTAATAGCCTGGCTGGGTGCGCTTACCCTTGAGCAGCGTATGGTGGCGCAAGTCGAAGAGAGTGACTGTTTTAGAGGTGACGTGAATGACTTCGTAATAATCCCAGTTGGTTTGGTCATACCCCCATGTTGCGACGAGGATGTCACCTTCCATAGCGCCGTGCACGTTAATGGAGTTGCGGGTTACTGGTGCTTCGAGTGTGGTAGTCATAATAATCCTTTCCGTTAAAAGTGAAACAGTGGTTGTTTCGCTTGGGTTTTCTTTTGTTGATGATTGCGGTTCACGCTACGACTGGCGGCATATGTCACACCCCTTGTGGGTGCGTGACCTGGCACGCGTGGCTGCAACGTAAGTGAAAGACACGACGGACAGGTTGACATATGTCGCTAGGCGCAGCGAGCATTCATCGGTAAACAAAAGAAGGCCTAAGCGGTAAACAGCCACTCACATTTTTTAAGGAAGGAAGTATTGTCTTACCGCACGAGGCGCCTCGTATGCGTAATCCTTAGCTAAGTGCATAGATGCAAGGAAAAGGCCATGTCAGCGTGTGGGGTGTGAGAGAAACTATCAAGATGAGAAAGTAAGAAGGGCTACCCTAATGGGTAACCCTTCTAGTGGTATAGCGGTGCGTTTAGATGTGGTAGTCGCCGGTTACTGTAGTCATGATGTACAGGTCACGATAGTGAGGGTCGAGATAGTCAAGGCTACTTTCAAGGACTGTCCATGATAAGTTTGACGGGTTCATGATGATAATACGAGTAGTCGCATACGGTTGTGTAAGACGACGGTAGTCACGCATGACATGCCTGTCTAGCTCACTGTGCGCACCGTAGTGTGGCATGTACCCGTAATCGGTTACGATTCGTGCAGCGTGGTGGAATGTTTCCGCAGCTTCATGTGCAAGACTATTCATCTTTTCACTATCAGCGTGTAGGTGAACGATACCGTCATTCTTACTGGTAAGCGTGTATGGCATGTACTGTATTTCCAAGTCGACGATATCGCGTGGATTGTTCCATGTGTCGATGAAGTCAACATAGTCAGCTTCATCGGCTATGTCTTTTTCGAGGGTAAGGGGATCGACCGACTGGAGAAAAGTGGCGATGAGGTTGTCGTAGCTGGCATATTTTTTGAGTGCTTCGATAGCGTCTTTTTCACTGGTGAACGAGTAGAGAATGCTGGAGTGTCCCATAATAATTGTCCTTTCTTATGTGTGTCACTGTGTGCGTGACAAGCGTTAAGCAGCACACAACCCGTTGCCATAAGACACTCCGCCACCCCTCTAAAAATGATATGGGTTCTTGTGGGGCGCGCCCACACCCGTGGAAAGGCTTCCCTGTCTGCAATTTTTGCAGGCATGGGGAGCCTGAAAAACGATGGTGTCTGGCGCGAACTGCAAGAATCCTTATCGGGGTGGTGTGTGTGGATTGTGGTGGGTGTGTGCTTGTCTTGGCGCTGGCACGCACAAAGCTCATGTGGGGCGGCCGGGGTGCAGCATCTTTGCTGCACCCGTGTCATACAGACAACCCTTTAAGGGTTGGCATTAGCCCCACATGATATATAGGTCAGGAATATATGAGTAATGGTCGATCTCACGTGCGGTAATGTCGACCATTTCCATTTTGGTGGTGGTTGGTTTTCTATCAAAGGACAAGCCAACCACCCGATTTTTGATTCCTTAGAGGGTGTTTACGCGTATGTAGGTTCTTTATATACTATGCCTTCTTTGTTCTTGTGATCTTTGGATGTTTCCTCTTCGTTTTCCTCTAGTGGACGTAGTGAGAGACTAAACCCGAGATTGTCAAGAACACGCATAAGAGTATCTAAACGTGGGTTGCCTTTGCCGGAAAGGATTTGATACAAGCTTTCGCGTGGAATTCCGGAACGCTGCGCAAGCTTTGTCATTCCCTCAGATTTTGCTACTTCGCCTAGTGCTTGAGTAAAGAAGTGCGCATCGTTAGCTTCTAATGCCGCATTAAGGAAATAAATGATAGATTCTGGGTCGGTTAGATAGTTTTGAATATCGAATTCTCGTGTCTTTACCATTGTCCTGCTTCTTTCATGTCTTTAAGGAGAGCGTCTGCTTTCTTGATATCCTTGTCTTGTGTGGATTTGTCTCCACCAAAGACAAGGAGAACTATCTTGTCTTGTTTTTGGGCGAAATACACGCGATACCCTGCATCGATATGGAATCGTGCTTCTTTGAGTTCGCCATGTATGGTTTTAACGTCTCCGAAAACCATGCTCTCATTTTTCCACTGGAAGAGTCGAGAGCCGATAGCTAGTTGAGCTCGTCTATTTTTAAGCTTTTCTAGCCATTTTGTAAATTCTTCTGTTTCTATTATTCTCACACATCAATTGTAAGATATTTCTTACAGTTTGTCAATCTGAAGCAATAAGAGCGCGGGTCTCTCTACCTTTCTTCTAGGTAGAGAGACCCGCACTCTTTAACTTAAACTACAGCCTTTAGAATGGCATATCACCTGGGTCGTAACCAGTCATCCAATCGTCCTCTGATGAGGCTGGTTGTTCTGGAGCAGCTACAGGTGTGGTGTCGCGGTTTTGCCGCATAGCGAGCAGTGCGATATTGGTTGTAAGGTTTTCAGCATTAAAACTGACTTGGGCGTGGGCTTTGCCGTCTTTGCCTATCCATGCGGATGGGCGTGGATCGAACCGGCCTATCGCAATGACGGGCATGCCTTTACCCAGTTGCCCATTGTTCCATAGGGTTTCGAGGATTTCCGCAGACCTACCGAATATTTTTACCTGGATGAAGTCTGCTGGTCCGTCGACCCACTGCCCATTTTCCTGGCGTCTGTTTTGTGATGCGATGGTCAATTGGAGCATAGCGCGTTTACGGTCTGCTGGCGGGAAGTAGGTGTGATTGTCGGTGAGGTTTCCTTCGATAGTTTGAGCGATGGTCGTTTTCATCATTGTTCTCCTTTTTAGTTGAGGTTGTTGAGGCTTATTTCTGTGACTGGGTTTAAGACTTCGGGT
Source organism: Gardnerella sp. 26-12 (assembly GCF_001660745.1). Classification (NCBI taxonomy): domain Bacteria; kingdom Bacillati; phylum Actinomycetota; class Actinomycetes; order Bifidobacteriales; family Bifidobacteriaceae; genus Gardnerella; species Gardnerella sp. 26-12. The sequence goes on along the minus strand of NZ_LWSR01000012.1, from coordinate 12,860 downwards.
AGGTTTTTGAGCTCATCGAGTCCGAATTGGCTTGTGATACGGTCCAGATCGTATGTGTCGGTCGCGTTGATGATCCACAGGACGCCTTGCGTGTTTCCGAGTTTGGATGCGCGGAATGCTTCAAGACGGTTCAGGATTGCCGCGATGTTTTTCGCTTTTTCTGGGGTGAGGATACTGGTTTTGATGAAGCTTAATTGTGGTGTCCACCCGTTACTGTCATTCATGTCTACGGTGTGGGTGATACGGATGACGAGGCGGACTTTACGTTCTTGTTCACTCATTGCAAGTCTTCTTTCGTCTTATTGTGGTTACTGGTGTATGGTTCTATTCCGTGTGTGGCTGCTATTTCTTTGAGGGATACCCGTTTTTCTGGTATCCAGGCTTGGTAGAAGTAGTAGTGGGCAAAGAATGCCATCATACCGATGACACTGATTGAGCTAAAGATAATAAAGGTTTGCGTGTTTGTAGGGAGAAAACTGTTATAAAGCGCTGCTGCCAGTACGAGGGTTATGGTTACTGCGAGAACGCTTAAGAGTACTGTCCATGCGCGAATAATTGTCTGGTGTTGGCAATTGCGTACTCGACTGCTGTCTTTCCATAATCTATTTGTTTCTGTGTATGCTGTAGCAAGGAGGATCCAGCATGAGATGATACTTGCGAGTATGATTGCCCACTGTGGCATGCCGTGGCCTATTTGTGAGCATAAGGCAGGGGCAGCGGGTGCTAAGACGAGCCATAGAAGGTCACGCTGCCCGTTGTCTAGTGTAAACTCCATGATAATTCTCCTTTTAAGATTCTCTTGTTTTGATGAAGCTTAATTGTGGTGTCCACCCGTTACTGTCATTCATATCGATGGTGTGGGTGATACGGATGACGAGACGGACTTTACGTTCTTGTTCACTCATTCTTGTTCTTTCTTTTCGTTGCTCGTTTTGATTTTTTGATACATGCCACCTGAAAAGTTGCCGATAAGAAATGCAAAGGCTGCGAGAGTAATCGTTCGTATAGTCTGGTTGTCTGATAGTGTTTCTACGAGTACGCAGACGGTCACACTGGTAAAAATTAGTGCGAGTGTGAGTTTTTGCCATCGTGTTTTTGGCGTATGTGTCTTGTTCGCGCTCTCTTGCATGAGATGTGCCATGTAGGTTACAAGACCGCTGTATGCAATAAGTGCATTTATTAGGATGAATGCTGCGAGTATACGAATGAGCATAAAAGACCTTTCTTTGTTGTAGTTTTGGTTATTCTTGGAATAAGGCGGGCTCTAGTTGGGAGACATAGTCTTTATCGAGTGTCCAGTTGTGGATGAAGCGTAGGTCGCACGAGTTTTCGTATGTGTTTTCAAGCTCGCTTATGGGGTGGATGGTGTATCCGGTTTTTTGCGCGTCTTGCTCATCTTGTGTGTTTTCGCAGATGTAGATTTTGTGGCATCCGTCGTATGCGAAGCTTGTGCCGGTGACTGGCTTGCTGTTAATTTTCATTCTTGTTTTCCTTTCTACTTGTATATGATTTTTCTTATGGTTTGGTTTTATATAAAAACCCTGGTGTGATTATTTTTCGTTCGTGTTGTTGAACACTGGAAGGGACAAAAACGGAATGCGCTGGAGCCAACCCCTTGCGGGCCCTAGCTTCGCGCGTGTCCGTAACGCGAGTGGAGGACGCGGGGAAGTTGGCGGAAGTGACCCGTTTTTTAGAGTGGGAAGTGTCAAGAACACGTCATAAAAAGCAAAAAATGAGAGTACACCGCAGGTGTTCCATGCGATGATAATGGGTCTGCCGCCATGATAGTGGTGGCAGATTCTTTGTTCTGCTGGTGGCGGCTGGTTCACACATCTTTGTGTGAACTTATGGAAGCATAGTAGCCACCCTTCTCGCGTGGTAATAGCGCGGCTTGCTCCTGGGGGTAATGCCCTAAAATTTATGGAATTTTGTTCAGGGCATGCCCTAGGGGTAAGACGCGCCCCGCGCGGGAGGGTGGCTGCGATAAGCCACCAGGGGCTGGCAGAAAAAGTTGCGCTTCTTTTTCTGCCAGCAAACCCTCTGCTTACTTCTGGCACCAGTGGGGTGTGATGTGGTGAAGGAGCGCTGTAGTAGTGATGCGTGCAAGCCAGTACTTCTCGTCTATCGTGAGTGCTTTCTGGGCTGTGATACGAGCGTTTGTCGTGTCATTTTTCAGCCAATACAAGTATGACAGTGTGCCATAGACTGTGACAGTTTCCCTCTGACTTAATCCTTTAAGTTCCAGCATGGTGGTCAGCAGTGCTATTGCACGATGGATGCGCCGTGTGTCGAGGGTGAAATTGTCATCTCTAAAAACCAGGTCGAGGCTTGAACGCACATAGTGGACAGTTTTCTCAGCGAATGGGTGCTCAACGTTATCGAGGAAGTCTTGCATGGTGCAGCCATGGAAACTATCAATAAGGAACATGTCACGCACGATGAGGAGACTGCTTAATGCTTGGATACCGTAGCGTAGTGTGTTCTCGTCCAATCCTTTCGTGGTAAAGCCTGCTAGGTAGTTGTGGAATGCTACGAGAGCTTCTACCTCTCCTATTAGGAGTGTGACCGTGTGGTCGCTGTTGATGGTAACCATTTTTTTTTATCCTTTCCTTGTGTGTTGGTAGTTCCAGGGCAGGCACACCCGTAAACCCACAAGAACACTCCCAGTCCTTGTGCGACGCTCCAGGCTCGACTCCGGTCAGCCCGTGGAACATGTTGTGGAATGGGCTGGCAGGGGTGAGCTTGTTGGGTGGCGTGACAAGGCTGGCGTGTGGTCTTTGGACTGGGTGTGCTAGCCTCTGGGCTACCAACACGAGAAAGTGGGGGCGGCGACCGGTGGCAGCATTCTTGCTGCGCCACAACAGTACAGTCTCCACGAGTGAAACTCGTGGAGACAATAGCCGCCCAGACTTTTTAGTGGATCCGGGTATGGTGCTGATATTTCTTTTAATTCTCATGATGTTAGTCAAAAGAATTTACAGACGGGACATCAGTTATAAATATCCTAGATATAGATGTTGGTGCTATTTGCTCACGGCACAAATGAACACTCTATGACAGATAAAGTATGGTTCACTCGGTTAACTTAGATGTCTGAATTGAAAGCGTTCTAATTTAAAAATAAGCTGCGCTGTGAAACTTCTGTAGTGAACTTTCACAGCGCAGCTTGTAGTTGTGCTCGTATTTACAATATTTATTGCATCTTATTCTGCTTTAATTGAACGCAATCGCTTATCGAATATGCAGATAAGCACCAGTATAAAGTGGATAAGAGCAGCTATGACAATTATTCCTGACTCTGCATGTAGAGATGGAATGGTCATGTGGGAATAAGCGTAATCCCATAGCGGATAGCTTACTGCTCCTATAGCGGCAACAACTGAGATGAATACAGACATTACCTGTCCAACGAGATTATCATCTACTGCATGAATAAATACTGTTTGGAATGGTGGATTTACTACTCCTTGGAAGAAAGCAAAAAGGAAACCAAACACGGCTGCTGCTATAGCGTTAGGCGCTAATGCCAGTCCTATTATAGAAAGAGTCACTAGTATATGTGAAAGAGTGAGTAGCATAGATAAGGACATTTTGCTGGACACTTTTGGCGCGATGAGATAGCTGAGGGCATACCCAAGTGACATTGCGCTTAAATACCAGCCATATCCTTCTGCACTATGTAGAACCATTGAGAATAAGAGGACTCCAGCAAAGCTTATGCCAGTAGATGCGATAGCTTCGAGTATTGCAAATGGAGCTAAAGTCCTGTACGTTTGGTTTTTTACAAATGTTGCCATTCCCCTAGCCCAAGTTGCCAAAAAGCCTTGAGAATATTCTGGATTTTCATCTGCGACGTCTGAAGTATAAATTCCGGTTCTAACTGCATGCTTGTAAATAAAATAAATAAAMAWAGAGCACTTTCATCTTCTAGTAAGGTGGGAGTGCTCTTTGCTCCTTTCTTATTAGTGGAGGAATCATGAAGCTAGCTGATTTTGCAGAGTCTGCTCGCGCGCTATTTAAGCGGCTGACTCGTATGCGCGCTAATAAGTCCTCCAAAAGTGCGGAATCTTCCGCAAGCTCTGGAATCGCTGCATCTTCCGAAAATACTGAATCTGCGCAGTCTACGCAGTCTTCGTAATCTTCATCATCACAAGAGCAATCTTCCCCAAAACCAATGTCCACACTTCGCAAGCTGGCTGAGCTGATTGCGCTTGTTACTATTGGCGTTTTGTGTTTCAGCTATCCTGTGGTTTCTACTTTGGTCAACAATCACGCTGCCAAAGAACTCTCAATCTAGTACGATAAATTAAATAAGGAAAAGACTAAAGAAAATCGCGCGGAAATTTTGGGAAAAGCGCGTGAATACAACGCTCGCCACAAGGCGATTATTAGCGCGGACCCGTATAACGGCAATAACGACTACATGGACACTCCCGAATATAAAGAGTACGAAAAAGTGCTTAGTGATGTCGATGCTGAAGGCGTTGTGAAAATACCGAAAATTGACGTGAGGCTGCCGATTTACCATGGAACTACTCAAGATACTCTCGCGATGGGAGCGGGGCATTTGTACGGCACGGATTTGCCGGTGGGCGGCAAAAGCAGGCACACGGTTGTGACGGCGCATACGGGTATGCCGGATGCCACAATGTTCGACGATTTAAACACGCTGAAAAAAGGTGATTACTTCTACTTTGACGTGCAAGGCAAGACTCTTCGATACAGAGTGTTTCGCATAAATGTGGTGGAGCCGAACGATATTCGTTTGTTGCGGCGCGAAAAGGGGCGCGACTTGGCGACGCTGATTACGTGTACCCCGTATGGAGTTAACACGCACAGGCTGCTCGTGACGGGGTATCGTGTGTTGCCGGATCCTGCTAACGTGCCGGGCGACCATATGCAGTGGTCGTTGTGGATGACGTTGTTTGTGATATCGATGGTGATGTCTGCGGTGTTGATGGCGATGATGCTGATTGCGTCGTTGCGAAAGAAGAATGGTGTGAGTAGTGTGCAAGGCAGGCATTTGCTGGCGGTTTCGCGCAAAATCTTGCGTAAGTTGCGCAAACGACCTGCCTGAGCGCAGCAATGCGACACGCCGGCTTGCGCGCAAGCTCATTCTGAGTATAGTAGTTACTCGGTTCGCGAAACGAGCCAAGATAACCAACGCCCCTTTAGCTCAGTTGGTTAGAGCAGCTGACTCTTAATCAGCGTGTCCAGGGTTCGAATCCCTGAGGGGGCACAAGCAAAACCCAAGCTTCGCGCTTGGGTTTTTTCGTATCTAATCTCTCCGTCACGCATATGCAGCAGCGCGCGTTTGTCCTTCTTTGCGGTCAAGCTGGAAACATGACCTCGTCAAATATGATGCCGCAATTATTCCAGGATGATGCCCAGCTTGAACAGCCGCAACAACCGCTGCTAAATTTAGCACAGTCTCAGTCGCAACAAGTTCAGTCGCAGCTGCAATCACTTACGCCGCAGCAAGCTCAGCCGCGACAGCTCCCTCTAAAAGCCGCCGACACGACTGCCGAAAATCCGTGGCCTGTTGCCGTTTTAAGCCAAAAGTTCCACAGTGCAGTAGAACGCTGGCCAGCCGCGTGGATTGAGGGTCAAATCGTCGAAATTAACATGCGCCGCGCTTCTTCCGGTTACATCACCCTTCGCGACAGTAATGAAGAAGTGTCGATTTCCGTAATGGGCTTCAGCAATTTCGTGCAGCAGGCGCGCGAACTTCGCCAGGGTGACCGCGTAGTCGTTCACGGCAAGGCGGATATTTGGGTAAAAGCCACGCGCTTAAGCTTCGTTGCAGACGAAATCCGCCGCGTCGGTGCCGGTGACTTAAAAGCGCAAATTGACGAGTTGCGAAAAAAGCTTAAGGGCGAGGGCTTATTTGACGCTGAAAATAAGGTTCCGCTGCCGGAATTTCCTAAGTGTGTCGGTCTCGTGTGCGCTCCTCAAGCGCGCGCGGAGGGCGATGTTATTACGAACGTGAATTTGCGCTGGCCTGTTACGCGCTTCAAAGTTATTCACGCGCACGTGCAGGGCGTGCAGTGCCCGGCGGATATTATTGCCGCAATTAAGCAGCTCGACGCGGATCCAGAAGTTGACGTTATTATCGTTGCTCGCGGCGGTGGAAGCTTTGAAGATTTGATTGGTTTTTCAGATGAGGGTGTGGTTCGCGCTACTGCTGCGTGCATAACTCCGATTGTGTCTGCAATTGGCCACGAGGACGATTGGACGCTGATTGATTTGGCTGCAGACATGCGCGCTTCGACTCCTACGGATGCTGCAAAGCGCGTGGTTCCAGACGTACGCGAGCAGTGGCAGCTTATTGATAACGCGTTGCAAACTATGCGCATGCGAATTTCTGCGCGCGTAGACAATGAGATTCGTCTCGTTGAAGGTTATGCGAATCGCCCGAGCCTTACGCGCCCGAGCACTATGCTTGAGCCGCACGAGCGTTTGGTTGAGCAGGCTGTTGAGCGAATGCGTCACGGTTTGGTGCGACTTCTTGACGACGCGAGTTTGACTGTTGAGAAGGCTCACGCGAGCTTGACTGCGCTAAGTCCGCAATCGACTTTGAATCGCGGGTACGCTGTTGTGCAGCTCAGTGGTGGGCGAGTGCTTGACGATGCGGCTTTAGCGAAAGTTGGCGACGATATGACAGTTACGCTTAAAAGTGGCGTGGTTCTTGGCAAGGTGACTGGAACAAAGTCAGCTGTTACTAAGTCTGCTTTCATAAAGCCAAGTAAAAAGTCAAGTAAGTAATTTTTTAGATATTTTAGATATTTATTTAGATACAACGAAAGGTTAGATATGAGTGAGAAAGTAACGAAAAAAGCGGAAGAATCAGCAGAAAACACAGAATTTGCAAGCACACTTACGAAAGAAGAGCGCGCTGCGATTGAGACGATGCCGTACGAAGAGGCTCGCGAAAAGCTGGTTCAGGCGGTTCAAGCGTTGGAAGCTGGCGGTTTGACACTAGATCAGTCCATGCGTCAGTGGGAGATTGGCGAGGCGCTGGCAAAGCGCGCGCAGGGTTTGCTTGCCACGGTTCGCGCTAAGTTGGACGCGGCACAAGCGGAACAATCGGCGACGGCAGCTACGGCTGGCACGCAATCGAATCTTGAGGATTAGCACTCGCTGATTATGCGCTCAGGCGGCATAAACTACTCGCGACTGAGTCGTTTTGGTCGGATTCTTGCGAAAAAGCGGCATAAACTACTCACCCTTGCACTGTTTCTGCCGTTTCTGCTGCGCGCCGCAGTGACACGCCATAGTGTATAATTGCCATTTGTTGCCTCGGTAGCTCAGTGGATAGAGCACCACTCTCCTAAAGTGGGTGTCGTCAGTTCGATTCTGATCCGGGGCACTTTTATGTGTGGACGTTGTGCAGTTTATATTTGTGCAATGGTGTTGTGTGCTGTATAATTCGCCTATTTTTTGTTGACAAATATTAGTTTCTTTCGTATAATTGAGTAGTGGTGAAGCCAGGCAGTGTCTGGTTCGCGAAGAGCCAATCAAGCGATTGATTGGCTCTTTGTGCATCTAATAGCGGGGGATTGGTGGGGATGATGGTGATTTATAAACCTTTTACTACTATCAGACAACAAATAGAATTACTTAAGTCTAGAGGAGTAGTGTTTCCTGATGAGATTAAAGCTATGGAAATACTTGAAAGAGAAGGTTACTATAGCGTTGTAAATGGATATAAAAATCCATTTCTTGAGTCAAAAAATTCGAATAAATATGTTCAAGGAGCAAAGTTTGAACAAATTTATTATCTTTTTAAATTTGATCGTGAACTTCGCAGTATTATCTTTGCGGCTACAACTAGAGCAGAAGCATTGTTAAGGTCATCATGTTCATATTGCTTTAGCCAAATGCACGGTAATGAAGTTAATGCTTACCTTAATGAAACTAACTATGAAGATCCAAAGGAATCAGGTGGTTTAATTAAAGCATTTAATCGAAWWATAGAAAATAWKCTATAAAAGCTAACAAAATTTATAAAATATGATTATAAAAAGAAAAGCCAACGCACAGCTAATAAAGCAGTACGAAGGCTTTTCTTAATCATATAAACTTATAAAATCATCCAGTATTCTGCAAGCCTGCAGCAACACCAGAAACAGTGCAAAGAATAAGGTAGATGAACTCTGCCTGCTGGCTTTCGCTAAGCTCTTCTTTGTCTACCTTGTTGCGAAGCTTGTGCAATGCAAGCGACTGGATTACAGATAGCGCGTCAACATAAGGCGAGCGCACGCGAATTGCCTGACCGAGCACGTGACGATGTTGCAAAGGCCACTTGTCGTCAACAATTTGCAAAACCCACTTGCGAGTAAGCTGCATTTCTGAAAGTACTTTATCACTCAAATCTTCGCGATCTCCAAGGCTTAAGTACATGCGAGCAATACGCTCATCCGTTTTAGCCAAAGACATCTCAATATTGTCAATAAAAGTACTAAACAGCGGCCACTCTTCGTAAGCGCGACGCAAAGTTTCCAAATCGCCAAACTTTTCGCAAGCAGTACCCAATCCGTACCATGCTGCTAAGTTAATGCGAGCCTGAGCCCAGGAGAACACCCACGGGATTGTGCGCAAATCATCCAACGACTTCGCACCCAAACCGCGCTTAGCTGGGCGAGAACCGATTGGAAGCAAACCAATCTCACTAAGCGGCGTAACCGTAGAGAACCATGGAGTAAAGTCATCCGTTTGCAGCAAATCAAGGAAGCGCTCATGAGCTGCAACATCAAGTTTTGCAGCCATATCTGCATACTTCTTCGTCATATCAGTGTTAGTTTTCTCAACACTTGGCGAAGACTGAAGCAAAGTTGCAGAAGCAACGGATTCAACGTGACGAATAGCAAGAATTGGATTGCCATATCGTGCGAAAATAACTTCGCCCTGCTCAGTAAGCTTGAAACGGCAGTTGACGGAACCAACTGGCTGCGCAAGCACTGCACGGTTTGCAGGACCGCCACCGCGACCAACAGCACCGCCGCGGCCGTGGAACAGTGTCAAATCAATATCATGCTTCTTAGCCCATTGAGCAATTCGCTCCTGAGCGGAATGCAAAGCAAGCGTTGCGGAAGTAGGACCAGCATCCTTGGAAGAATCCGAATATCCAAGCATAACTTCCATCTTGCGACCAGTAGCCTTAAGACGAGCTTGCACTTCAGGAATTTTAATAATCTCCTCAAGCACATTTACGGAATTCTGCAAATCTTCAAGCTGCTCAAACAGCGGAATGACGTCGATTGTTGGCGCATCCTGTGGATGAGCGAAAGCAAGACGATTTAGCTCAAATACGTCACGTACATGCTGAGCAGATTTTGCGAAGGAAATAATGTAGCGTCGAGCAGCGCGCATACCGTTGCGCTTTTGAATTGCTCCCAAAGCGCGGAACGTATCGAGTACTTCACGAGTCATTGGCTGAAGCGGACCGCGTTCGCCATGCAATCCATGTTCGCGAATATCTTCCAAAGCACGAGAATGCACGAGAGAATGCTGACGGAATTCCATTTCAACCATGTGGAATCCAAAGGTTTGCGCCTGCCAAATCAAATCCTGCAAAGGACCATATGCAGCACGAGGATCTCCGCCTTCTGCCAAAGAGCGTTGCACAATTTGCAAATCCTCAATGAAATCTTCGCAAGAATGATACATCAAATCCGTATCGCGGCTAATAGTGCGATGCAAACGGTCAGCCATTACAAGCATTACAGCACGATGCGGCTCACTGTTAGAAACATCCGAAGCGTTTTCTGTAAGCTGTTCGCTCATTTCGCGCTGACGATTCCACAACTCAAGCAACTCCACACTTGGAGGCGTTGTGCGCGTTTCCATAGTTAAGCATTTTCCAACTTCGCGAGTACGATTCTCCAAAGCCACAAGCACGTGATCGCTAAACTTTCGAGCGACTTGACGACTCACTTTAGCTGTCACATTAGGGTTGCCATCTCGATCTGAACCAATCCAGCTTCCTGGATGGAAGAATGCAGGGCAACGCGGAGGAACTAATCCAGCCTTCTTGCCAAGCAGCCAATCGTCAAATCGACGATACACGACTGGAATCGTGTCAAACAAAGTAGCGTCAAAAATGTCAAGAATAGTGTCAGCTTCTTCAACTGGAGTTGGCTTCTTCAAAGCAATCGGAGAAGTGCGAAGAAGCGCATCAATTTCGTTATAGAGACGACGATAATTTTCGCGCTTATCAGATCCGCCTAAACGATGATGTTCGCTTAATAATTGCGAAATTCTGCGAATTTTACCTGCAACGGCTTTACGACGAGCTTCGGTTGGGTGCGCAGTAAATACAGGATGGAACTCAAGCTTTGCGAGCAATTCTTTCGCTTCAGCAGGGCTCATTTCAGTAAGCAACTTGTGATAAGCACAAGTTAGTTCATTAACTGGATCAACCGGCAACGAATCTTCAACTTCACATTCACGCTGATGAAGTACAGAAACACGATAATTTTCCTCGCACAAATTTGCCAAGTGGAAATATGTTGCGAAAGCACGAGCTAAAAGCTGCGTATCGTGCAAATTCATTCCGTTGAGCTTGCTAACAGCTTTACTTAAGCCATCATCTGCAGTTACTTTTGCGTCTACCATTTGCGCAAAATGAGCTGCACTAGCTTCTACAGCATTCAAACGCACATCGTCGAATACTGCTAATAATTTTTCATCAAATTCGCCAAGAACATCGCGAAGAATATGCAAGCACAAATCCATGTCTTGCTTAAGTGATGCTGGAAGGTCACGCTCCTCTGGGCCTTTTCGCCCTAAACCAGACGTAACAATAGTTGCGTCTGCCGGAGTAACCTGCTGATTTTCTGTTGCCATCAGACCTCCTTACGCCAGACTAAGGTTGCTTGGTCGTCTGACTTCCGCGGCTCCTCCGCGGTTATGTAGGTCAGAAGTTGCAAGCCCACAGCCTTGTTTCCAGCGAGATACCAAGTTAATTGTGAAACTACCACCGGACGTAGTAAAGAATGCTGATTTATCAACAAAATATAACTCGGCAACGGGGTTGCGTATACTAAAAAATTGTGAGTACAGCAGAGAATAATATTGAGAATAATACACACAACAACAGCATCAACAACTGCGATTGCGATAAGCCTGAAATTCTTTCGACTGGTCATATAGTCGGAAAACCTTCTGGGCGTTTTCATACTCATGCTATTCCACTCGATATGGACGATGTTGAGCGAGATTGGGATAAGCCAGTTACGCAAGCAGGAATTGCTGCGAAATCGAGTATTATTATTCGCGTCGGTGCGCTCGGTTTAGGAGCAGGCACAGGAAGCTACCGAGTTCGCGAGCTTATGCACAGAATCGGCGAACCAATGGGTGTACATGTGCGCGCGGACGTGAATCTCACAGATATTGAAGCAACTTGTACTGATAAGCATGAGCGAATTACTGAAGTTGTAGATCTTCCAACCACAGGTGTTAACACTGAGCGCATTTGGCTTCTAGAACATTTTGCAGATTGGTTTAACGTCAAGCTTGGAAACGATTCTTTATATCACTCTAAAGCTGCTGTTTCTAAGGAATTAGTTGACACATTGCAAGCGAGCGACGACGAACATACCATTGTACAAACAGCTAAGCAGTCTGAAGAAAATGCTACTAAAATTGCAAAAAAGAAAGCGTTGCAAGAAGCTATAAAAAAAGAAAAACCACGCGGCATTTTTGCATTGCAGCCAGAAAGTGCTTACGCTGAACATTTTTCGCACGTAAACGCATCTAATAGTAATGACGAATCTAAAAATGATCATCCTCTTACAGTTAGGGAAGTACACGACCGTCTTGATTTGATTAAAAATAGGAAACCGCTATACAAACCGTGGTTTGCTGGTCTTGCTTCGGCAGTTGCTTGCGCATCCTTTGCGTTCTTGCTTGGCGGCGGCATTTACGACATGATTGGTGCTTTTATTGGAGCAGGAATCGGTCACTATATTCGTCGCAGAATGTTTATGAAGCATCTAAACCAGTTTGTAGTTACATTCGTAGCTGTTGCAATAGGTGCACTATCATGCATTGGGGCTTTACGTCTTATTGGCTTCTTTGACCCTAGCGCGCTCAATCATACAACTGCATATATTGGTTCAGTGTTGTTTGTTATTCCTGGATTCCCTCTTATTACAGGCGGCTTAGATATTGCAAAAATTGATTTCCCTTCAGGAATTCAACGACTGTGTTACACAATGGCGATTATTTTGATGGGAACTCTTGCAGGATGGACGGTTGCAAGCCTTGTACAGCTCAATCCTCAAGGCTTCCCTCCTCTCGGATTAAACCCTTGGCTTAACACAGTTCTTCGACTTATTACAGCTTTTGCCGGAGTATGGGGCTTCTCAGTGCTGTTTAATTCTCCACAACGCATGTGCATAGTTGCTGGCATTATTGGCGCTATTACAGATACTCTTCGCTTAACTATGACAGATTTTGGAGTTGCTGCCGAAATTGCAGCTTTCAGCGGTGCTTTATTGGCAGGTTTGCTAGCTTCTGCTTGGAGAACTATCGTTCGTCACGGATTAGCGCCTCAATATTTGGGTTATCCACGAATAGGTCTTACGGTTCCATCTATCGTAATTATGGTTCCTGGACTTTATATGTATCGCGCAATGTTTTATCTTGGTCAATTCCACACGCTTCCGGCGTTAGACTGGACTTTCCGCGCTTTCATGGTAATTATTTGCTTACCTATTGGTCTTGCTGTAGCACGCGTTATTACAGATAAAAGCTGGCGTTACGACGTGTGATGTTCTAAGTTTCAGCCCGTTAATTTTTAACAAAAAGCCGCTTACAAGTTTTCTTGCGAGCGGCTTTATTTTTTATTACTTTAC
>NZ_LWSR01000119.1:0-3975 GCF_001660745.1 Gardnerella sp. 26-12 | reverse complement strand
ACACAAATGTTTGTAAATCTCACTTATATAAGCTCATTATTGCTGAGCCACTTCATTGCAAACGCGCCTAACGGAATTCTCAACCAGTAGAACATAAGCCTATACAGAAGAGTGGCAGACAAAGCGACTGTTGGAGGAACACCTACAGATGTAAATGCGAAAGTAAGAGAAGCTTCAACAGCACCCAAGCCGCCTGGCGTAGGCACTGCCGATCCAGCAGCGTTAGCAAGTAAGAATAGTAAGATTGTTTCCCAAGGATTTGCGTAATATCCAAATGCAAGCAAAGAAATCCAATAACCCAATCCAATGCATGAAACAAGCACAATAGCACCAAAAGAGCCTGCAATAAGTTGCATAGGATGTGAAATAAGTTCCTTAATTTGATGGCCGTAATCAGATAATATTGGCAAATAATGCTTTCGAATTGCTTTACGAGCGGACGGAATAACCATTAAAACACAAACTATAAGTGTGATTATTCCAATGAAAGTAATGAGCATATGAGTAGGAATCATTCCAGAAAGCACATTTTTACCAGTGAAAACGCCTATAGAAAGTAATACTAAAGTTGTCATTAATGCTTGAATAAGCCATACTGCACTAGTAATTGCTGTAGCTTGAGCTGAAGTGTACCCGCTTTTCTTTAATAATTGCATATTTACAAATGCAGGACCAACACCAGCAGGCATAGAAACTGCTGTGAAACCAGTAGCTGCTTGAGATGCAAACAAAACATGTGCAGAAGGTTTTTGATCATCCATGAATGAGCCGAGAGTAATTGCAGATCCAATCCAAGCAAACATGCTGCAAGCAAAGCACATAAATACCATTACATTATCTGCGTGACGCAAGGCAGCAAATACTTCCTGAGGATGCCACTGTGTAGCAATAACAGCGACAGCAACAATCGAAAGAACCAAGCTAACAAAGAAACGTATATTGAAGCGCGCTAAACGCACAGTATCATAATCTTCTTCATCTGTGTGTAAAGCAACTATTTGACTTAACTTATTGCAAAGATTTTGGAAAACTTTTTTATTCCAAGATGGCAAAGATCTCGTGGAAGCAGGAATAGCAGCTTTCTGCATAAAAGGCAATAGTGCAGATAACTTTTCTGCACCCCATGTGTTAATAGCAGCTTTAAGAGCAGTGTCAATATCTGTGCAAGATGCAATAAGCGTTAAAAGCTGAACTTTATCAAGTGCAATATTTGTATCATCGCTGGCAACGTCGCCGTTTTGCCAACCTGCAATAACTGGTGTTCCGTCTTCAAGCCTAGCAATAGTTTCAGGAGTGATGCGTCTATGCGTAATACCGCGAGTGTTAGCAGCATCTACATAACGCATTAATTTTGCTGCATCATCAATAGTTAAAGTGTTCAAATTGCAAGGCAGTAGAGCGTTAGAAGCGTGAAAAACCATTATTGAAGATTTATCACTGTCGCTTACTCCATAAACATTCGCTGTTGGCAAATGCATATTTCGTAAAACAAGAAGCATAGAAAGGTGGTGATGAACAGAATGTCTAGCAGAACGATCTCTACGAGTTGGTATATCTACTAAACGCACCCACTGCCATAATTGATTTAAATAACCTGGTAAATGAACTTGATTATCTAATACTGAAATTACATAACGTATGCCGTGGATGTCTGTTGCATCATACAATCTTGAATTTTCAATTAAATCGTCATCAAGACTTGAACGAAGAACTCCAGTATGATCAGCTTGCTGAGTTCTACGAGTTAATTGAGTAAGATTATCTATGCCAATATTTTTTAAAGCAAGAACAATATCGTCACCCCAAGCACCCTTACTGCGTGTGCCTTTTGCGAAACGAATAAGCGTACCAATTGCTCTTCCTAAGCAACATGATACAAGAATAGCAGAGTAGGAATCCCAAGATGAAAATAGAAGTATTGCTGTAACAATGAATAAAGCATTCCAGCCCCACATTACATGCTTATATTCGCGTCTAGGACCACTAACTGTAAGAAAAGCAACCAGAACAGCATACATGTCTGGAAGCAAATCAGCCCAAGTGTTATTAGACCGCATTTGTAAAGATTCAATCAAAGCTATATTGTGTGTAGAAAATATCGCAATAGATAACAGCCATACTGAACCATAACTTATAAACAGCGTAATAACAGAAATAGCGGTATCAATCCAACGCCTGTCAGAAACCATGTGTGCAATAACTTCTGCAACAACAATAAGAGTAAGACCTTGCTGTATCAGAACAAATGAAAGATTATTAAAAGATAATCCTATAATTTGAGTAGCACTTCGTGCATCAATCTTCATAGCATCAGCCGTTGCTGATAAACACATTGACGACAACAAAGTAAAAACGCCAATTACAACTGATGATATTGCATACAACAAATCAGCCCAACTACGTACTAAGCTAGGCTGAGTATCTTCAATAACAAGATTTGGATTTATGCTAGATTGCATGGCTTTACCGTCTACTCAATCAATAAAGTCCACCAATTGTGAAGCAAATCCAGTGTAAGATTCTGGTGTCATTGCTTGCAAACGAGCTGCAGTATTGGCATCAAAGCTACGAGATTTAATGAATTCTTCTACGTCACTTTGTGAAATATGGTGACCGCGCATTAATTCTTTTACTTGCTCATATGGTCGTTCCATACCAGGTACGCCAGCAATTTCTTCAGCACGCATTGCTGTTTGAATTGGCTCTCCAAGAACTTCCCAATTTTCGTCTAATTCTTTTGCCATAAATTCTTTATTAGGATGAATAGACTTCAAACCGCCTAAAAGATTATTCAAAGCAAGAAGAGCATAACCGAAAGCTGAGCCAACATTCCTTTGAGTAGTAGAATCTGTAAGATCACGCTGCCAGCGGCTTTCAGTAAGAGTTGCACATAATGTGTCAAACAGTGAGCAAGAAATCTCAAGATTAGCTTCAGCGTTCTCAAAACGAATAGGATTAACCTTATGAGGCATAGTAGAAGATCCTGTAGCTCCCTTCACAGGAACTTGCACAAAAATACCTCTAGAAATATACATCCATACGTCAACTGCAAGATTATGCAGAATATGGTTTATGTGACTTACAGTGCTATAAAGTTCAGCCTGCCAATCGTGGCTTTCAATTTGAGTCGTTAATGGATTCCATTGAAGACCCATTCTATTTTCAACAAACTCTTGAGATACGCTAATCCAATCAACTTCTGGGAAAGCAGCTAAATGAGCTCCAAAAGTTCCTGTAGCACCATTCAACTTTCCTAAATACTCTTGAGTATCAAGATGACGAAGTTGACGACGCAAACGATATGCAAACACTGCCAATTCCTTACCTAAAGTAGTTGGAGTAGCAGGCTGGCCATGAGTTAACGAAAGCATAGATAAATCTCTATATTCGTTAGCATTTTTAACTAAATAATCAACTATCGCTTCTAAATTCGGACGATAAACGTTTAAAACAGTTTGCTTTACGCAACGCGCAATAGAAAGATTATTAATATCTTCACTTGTGCATGAAAAATGTACTAAAGTTTTTAAATTTGAAAGCTCAGTAGCACGACCAAGCTTATTTTCTGCTTCGTCTAACGCATCGTCAATGTAGTATTCAACAGCTTTAACATCGTGATGAGTAATAGCCTCATGCGCAGCATGACGAGCAATTCCTTCAGCATCAAAATTTTCAGGAATAGAACGCAAATATGAGCATTCTTCATCAGTTAAAGGATTAACACCCTTAATAATTGGCTGGAATTGATTAGCTTCATAACCATTTGCGAGAAGAATCATCCACTCAACTTCTACACGCATGCGCTCGCGATTTAACGCAGGTTCGCTTAAATATTCAACGAGTGCGGATGTTTGATTATGATAACGCCCATCGAGAGGAGTCAGAGCTATTGCAGGAGAAATATCGGTAAGCTTCATAGTTTTAAGGTTACATCATGCTGCGAATTAGCTTAATTTTACTCAATAAGAATTTAAT
>NZ_LWSR01000118.1:0-4099 GCF_001660745.1 Gardnerella sp. 26-12 | reverse complement strand
TTTCTCATTACTGAATGTGAAACTTTTTGGTTTCGCATTTCATAATAAGCAATTTGAAAAAGGGAGACTTTTATGTCGCTTTTCGCTAAGCATAAAAGTATGAGAGACAAGATCCGACAAGGTTCACATCGCGCTCTTGCTGGTATCGTTGTCGCATCAACAATGTTGACAGGATCCGCATTTGCCGCTGGCGGTGCCGGATGGACAGGTGGAAACACTGGCGGATCTGGCACATATAAATCGAATACATTCTGGGTTACCGATGATAACCTAGGTTCCGCATCAGATAATGAAGCAGTGGTGCGCGCTATCCAATCAGAAGGTGTAGCCATCGGTAGCTCTGCTACCCGCGAAGCAGCAGCTAGAGCGCAAATTAACGCTGCATTATCCAAGGCTCGCGGTGATTGTGAAACAGAGTATACTGCGCGAGGTGGCACTGGTTCGGCAGACTGCCGCATCTGGGGTGTAGGCTTCACCGCAACAACAGCAGGACCAGGAATCACAAAACCGGAATATAACAATACTTCTAGCGCGCAAGCAACTGGCGCTCAATGGTTATCAGCATGGAACAACGAAACACAGAACGGTACCAGAAAATATAATCACGGCGGTAGCGAATACACAGTGTTTGATGATATTGATTCAGCTAATACACTCGCTTCATTCGCTGCTCAGGGTATGAGTACGCCAAATACTGATTTGATTGTTATCGTTCTTGCAAAAGACCAGCCTAAACTGTGGGACTTTACCCCTGATAAGTCCTGGGTAAAATACTCTAACGGCAAATGGGCAACCGTTATTGATGCGAAGCATACCAACACCACCGGTGCAGACACCCAAACCATCCTTGATGGTGACAAGCTCGGCTCTGTGGTTAACGGTAGCTTGGGCGAGAACCTGGGAGATAGCCTCGACACATTCACCCTGTCTGATGATTACACGGCTGCTGACTATTTGTGGGATCCAGATATGAGTGATGTGCATGTGTATGCTGCTCCAATCCCTGAGGCATCAACTACCGTCTCCTCAGTCGATGACATCATCACTAAGGGTACTGACGTGACAAGCCAGTTCACTATCCAACAGGCTGGCACGACCATTACTGCTACCATGACCAGTCAAGCTCTTGCTGCTGCACGTAGTCTTGCTACCCCTATGCAATACACGCTGCTTATCGGAGGCAAGGCGAATTATGCAAATGGTAAGGGTGCAGCCCAGGTACGCGCTGACGCAGGCAAAAAAGCTACGGATGAAGTCGAGTTTTGTGCTGATCCAACCACAGGCGCAGCCCTCAATTCTCATGGTTTGAAGAATAAAGGCTCAGAGTCTGCCGCGGCAAGACAAAGACTACGAACGAACCATACGTGTGTGGTTACGTTCCACCAGTAGCAAAGGCAGTCATATCTGAGGCCTCTCAGGGTGGTGACCAGGACGATATTAATGGTAAGAGTGTCATGCCAGGACAGAAGCTGGAATACGAACTCACTAGCGAACCAACCATTCCAAACAACCTGAGTTATGCTATCGAGTCTGTTGCATTCACTGACACGTATGACCAGTATCTTGAGCTTGACAAGCAGACTATCGAGCTGCGTGACCTTGAAACCGGTCGCACCATCAGTAAGAAGAACTACACGCTTACTGCAGATACCGAGAAGCATGAGTTTACTATCGAACTCAACAAGGATTACGTGACAGCGAATATGACCGCGGGATCTAAGCATCGTTTCCAGGTTCGTTTCGAAGGCACGGTATCCAAGAACGCTCCAACAGACCATAGTGTGGATAATCAGTGGGGTTTGAAACTCAACAATAGTTTGACCTCGTCTAACGTGGTATCGAATAAGCCGGTAGAGCCAAAGCCTGAAAAGAAGGATGAAACCAAGACTGGTATCAATATTGATGGCAAGACCGCATACGTAGGAGACGATATTTACTACCGTCTCACTTTAAGCGCAGCCACGTTGAAGGACACTGCGTATAAGGTTCACCGTCTCGGCATGATCGATGACTATGATGATGAGTACTTGCAGCTCAATGACAAGAATATCGAAATCCTAGACGCAGCCGGTAAGGACGTCACCAACAAGTTCAATATCCAGGTTAAGGATGGTGTCGTCTACGTGTTCGCTAAGACCGTAGACACGGAGTATCTCGGAGATATTCTTCCAGGGGATCCACAACCAACAGATTTAAAGGCCTACGCTGGCAAGGTATTGGATGTGACAAAGGATCCTGCAATCGACCAGTCTCTCCTTGGTCAGGATTACACCATCGTGCTTCCTATGACAGTCAAGCAGGTCAAGGACGGGTATGTAGTGAAGAACACTGCCACCCAGATTACAAACGATCGCAAGGATGTAACGAACACGGTAACTAACCCGTTAAAGGTTATTAACCCGAAGAAGGATGTGACTGTTAAGGTTAATGGCGAAAGTGCGAATGGTAAGAGTATTTATAAGGATCATCAGTTCTTGTATCGTCTCGATAGCTCCAAGATCGCTGGTAACCGTGCCTACAAGCAGATCAAGAATTGGCGCATCGTGGATGATTATGATGAAAAGTTTGACAAGCTAACCGGCCAGTGGGCAGTCTATGTCAACAACGACATTAAGCTCGCTGACGGCACTGTGATCTCCAAGGGTAGCCGTATCGACGGTAGCGGTGTTGATGCCGGATATTTCACTTTCACCGAGGCTAATGGTGCGTTTACTGTAGAGGCAACACAACAGTTCCTTGATATTGCATCTGCTATGGATAGTGACTTGTCCTGGACAGCGTACGTGCAAATGACCCGTTTGGGCGTAAGCGATCGCGTAGAAAACACGTTCGTGGAAACCATGAATGATGTTGAACGCGAATCCAATATGGTGTGGACCAAGACCCCAGACCAGACCCCTGCTATTAAACTCATCAAGTACGACGCAGCATCTGGTCTTGAAGCGGGAGACCGTAACACACCAAGCGAAGCCTTGAAGTCTACCAAGAACGGCACCAAGATTGTGTTCCGTATCATCAACACCGGTAAAGTCAACCTGACCAAGATCACGTTAGATGATAAGACTATCGCAGGCTCCGGTACGGTAACTAATCTGGAGTATCCAGCAAACTGGTCTAACCTGGTATTAAAGCCTGGCGAATACGTAGAAGTCAAGGGCACGTTGACTGGTATGAACACGATGAATCATACCGACCGTGGTCACACGACTGGTACACCTATCGTGCCATGCGCATCCCATAACGATCACCCATTCGACCCAAACGGTGGAGATAATGGTAATGGTGGTAATACGGGTGTGTGCTATGACACTCCAGTCGAAGATTCTGATGATTGGAACGGTGTTACTGCTGCACCATTGGCTCAGACTGGTAGCGCGGTCGTGTCTATCGCTATCGCTGCTCTTGCAGCCCTGGGCGCAGGAGCAAGCATCATGATCACTAAGCGTAACAAGGAAAATGCTCGTAAGCATTAACCCGTAAACACGCTTAGTATTAACTGGCGAGGGGTCGCACATGCACACGGGACTATCTCCGTGCAATGGTGTGGCCCCTCACTCTATATTTTCTTCTTCCTCTATTGATTTCTTATTAATCTTTCACACGTAACGGTTCATACTCATGAGTAGAAAAGACACAGCCTTTACCCCTAGTCAACGTGCTTATCTCAACAGTCTTCCAGCTATCAAACACGCGACAGCCACACGAATCTACTACACAAGCCAATTCCACAAAGACGCTGTCCAGCAATACGATAACGGTGTCAGACCGTCTGTTATTTTTGCACAGGCTGGAATGCCGTCCACCCTCATCGGGAGCAAAAGGATTGAACGCTGCATCAACAGGCGGGAAAACACCGACTACACACAGTCCGGCATGCCAGAACAAGTACACAAGCAAGTCAGCATATTCCTCGACCAGATGGCGAGCAGAGTTGAGGGTTTTGATTGAAGCCAAGCGTTACACCTTATCCACCAATTCCACAGAAAGAATCCTGACATACGAATAGCCGGACTCTGCCAAACAGTAGGGATATCAGAAAACACGTACTACGAGCTGAGACTGGTAAATAGTTAAGGTCTAATAATGTACTACTAATTTT
>NZ_LWSR01000117.1:0-4334 GCF_001660745.1 Gardnerella sp. 26-12 | reverse complement strand
GCATAAACTTATTAATTTAATAATTCAAATAGTACAATTAGTAATTGTTGGAACTCATTATGGTGCTTTTTTGGAAGCATAATATTTACATGAGAATGCTTCTCATCAAGGCCTATTGGTATACTAATCACATATAAATAAACATGAATATCTTTACGCCGTGTATTGAGCGCAGCTAAATCAAATCTGCTCTCAATGGGTTAACAAGGCGTGAAATCGTGTGTTGGCAGCGTCTTAAGCGGTTAACCTGATCAGCGTAAGGAAAGTGTATGCGTAAACTTTTAGCATATTGCCGTCGTGCACCTCAATTAACAGTCGTAATTCTTGCTTTTCCGTTTATTGTGGCTTTGTACTCGTATAATTTGCCTATATTAACTACTTTCTGTGAGCAAATATCTAATCTTTCGCAGCAAATCTTTGATTTCTTAAATCTTGGTTGCGATATTTCCATAAGTCTTAGTATCGGGAAAACTATTATCGCTATTCTCGTTTTGTATACCAGCCTTATTTCTTTGCGCAACATGATTAAAAATTTATTGCGCGGAACTTTAGGCATTGATTTGCTAGCTTTTGTTGCATTACTTGCAACGCTTTGTATTGGTGAGTTTTGGGCAAGCTATTTGATTGTTGTAATGGTTTGGACGGGAGAGGCAATTGAAGATTTTGCGCATATGAAAGCCCAGCGCAATCTGTCTCTTTTAGTAAGCGCAGCTCCAAAAACTGCTCATCTTATGACTTTGCCAGGTATTGAGCATGAAATGGATAATAATCAAGCAAATGATGAATCATACGAACCGCCATGTTTGAGTGAAAATCAGTGCAAGCCTAGCTCGTGTGTTCTGTGCCGGCATGCTGAATTCAGAAAAGTGGATGCCGCTAATTCTAAGCAATCTAATATTAGCGAGCAAAATTGCGACTATAAACACAATATTTGTCCATTTTTGCAAGCGTCTACAGACGGCGAAATCTCCTCAAATTTGCAGCGTTACAAAACGGTTCCAGTTGATGAATTAAATATTGGAAACGTAATTATTGTGCTTCCTGGCGAAACTGTGCCAGTTGATGGTGAGCTGTTAAGCGGTTCTGCAATTTTAGACACAAGTGCTATTAACGGAGAATCCGTTCCTAGAGAAGTCTATGCGGGAGCTGCAGTGCTTTCAGGCTGTGTAAACGGTGGAGTTGTGCTTATTATGCGCGTAACAAAGCTGTCTAAAAACTCGCAGTATCAGAAAATCATGCAGCTTGTTGAGTCTGCTAGGTCTTCTAAAGCTGCAGTAGTTAGATTTGCAGACATGTTATCTGTGCCATTTACTGTTTTGTCTTTTGTAATTGCTGGTTTTGCTTGGGGCTTTTCTGGAGATGCTCTTAGATTTGCGCAAGTGCTAGTTTTGGCAACTCCTTGCCCGCTGCTTATTGCGGTGCCGGTTGCGTGCATGGCTGGAACTGGGCGTTTAGCGAAACTTGGAATTGTTGTTAAAAGTCAGGATGTGCTTGAGCAATTAAGTCGTGTAACAGATGTATTTTTTGACAAAACTGGCACGTTGACTGTAAAACAGCCGCAAGTTGTAAACGTAGACGTAATCGATACTACGCAGAAGGCTGATCGTATTGTAATGCTCGCAGGTGTTCTAGAGACGTATTCTCAGCACATACTTGCAGGTGGTATTGCTAAAGCGGGAGCAAGCTTGTGGGAAAATGCTCACCCATCGTCGGTTCCGCAGCTTCCTAGCGTGCGAGAATACCCTGTAGTGCACAGTGTTAAAGAAACTGCAGGTCAGGGTATTCAGGGCGTTGTAGACGGTATTTTAGTACGTGTAGGCAGACGCAAGTACGTTACAGAGCAAAACGCGAATCAAACTATAGGCAAATCTCTTGCAGCAGACGAAATGGCAACCTACGTGTCTTTTGACGGCGTGCTGGTAGGAAGAATCGTATTAAAAGACGTGCCGCGCGATAACGCGAAATCAACCATTGACGCATTGTGTACACTTGGTGCACGCTCAATATCTATTCTTACTGGCGATAGTTTGCAAGCTGCAACAACAATTGGTAAAAGTGTTGGAATTGAAACAATATATGCAGATTTACTTCCGCAAGATAAATTAGCGCATGTAAAAAAACATAATTACAATGCGTATAAAAATAAGCAAAATTCAACTGTAACAATGATGGTTGGAGATGGTGTAAACGATGCTCCAGTGCTTGCAGCTGCCGATATTGGCGTAGCAGTAACGGATGGCACAGATACGGCAGCATCTGAATGCGCACAGGTAGTTATTATGAACAATGATATTTCTTCTGTTGCAAGCGCAATAAGAGTAGCAAAACATACTAAATGCGTTATGGTTCAGTCAGTATTGATGGGCATTGGATTAGCAATTATAAGTATGATTTTTGCGGCTTTCGGTTTTATTCCAGCAGTTATTGGCGCAATGATGCAAGAAGCAATTGATGTTGTTGCTATTATGTGGGCTTTAACAGCATTGCGCGAACGAAAATAAAAATATTTTTTGGCAATATTTTTACGATATTCATTACGACATCTTTAATAATATTCGTTTGAGTATGTTGTAAGACGAAGTAATGCGCTAGTCTAATTATGAAAGCATACGAGTTAGCTGCAAACGGTAACGGCTCAAGCTTGTACGTAACTTATTTCTGGCGAAGAATTACATATAAACGCTTTACAGTTACGCTGCTGAGTGATTGAGGCAACCTATGCTTGTAGGCCGCGCTAAATAGCGCGAAAACGGCGAAAAGTGCCGTATAATACAGTTCAATATGGGGATAATAATGGAAAAAAATAACTTAAACGAAAATGTTTCACAAGAAACATCTCAACTGCGTATTGCTGTAATAGGAGCAGGCCCTGCAGGAGTGTACTCTTCCGATATCTTCTTACGTCAGATTGCAAAGCGTGGAGAAGAATTGGGATTAGGCTCTAGCGCTCGCATTGATCTTTTTGAAAAATTGCCAGTGCCTTTCGGCTTAGTGCGTTACGGAGTAGCTCCTGACCATCCAAGTATCAAATTTATTGCGGATGCGCTTGAAAAGACGCTTGATAATCCAAATATTCATCTTTATGCAAATGTTGAATTTGGTAAAGATATTGCATTAGAAGATTTACTTCATAGATATGATGCTGTGTTATTTGCAACGGGTGCTGTGAAAGATAGGCCTCTTCGAGGAGTTCCAGGTGCCGATTTAGACGGAGTGTACGGAGCTGCAAAATTCGTAGAATGGTACGATGGATACCCAACTAGCAATCGAGAATGGCCGCTTGAAGCCAAGGAAGTAGCTGTTATTGGTGGCGGAAATGTGGCAATGGATGTTGCTCGTGAGCTTTTACGAGATCCTGATTATTTGCGCGCTCATACGGATATTCCAGATGACGTGTATGAGGGATTGCAAAAAAATAAAACCCAAACCTTGCATTTATTTATTCGTCGTGGAGTTGCCCAAGCAAAATTCTCTGTTCAAGAATTGCGCGAAATGGAAAAGTTATCCGGAGTGCAAATTGTTATTAATGAGGATGATTTTGAACTTGACGATGAGACTATTGAAGTAGCCGGTAACGATAAGCTCACGCGTCAAATGGTTGAGGAGCTTTTCGCTATTCGCGATATGGCTGAAGACATGGAAGATGGCGGAAACGTTGATTTTGAGGGGAAGCCAGCCAACAAACGCTATATTATCCACTTCAACTGTGCGCCGGTAGAAATTCTTGGTGAAGATGGACATGTGAAAGCAATACGAGTTGAGCGCACGACTACAAGCGCCGATGGCAAAATGACTCGTACTGGAGAGTTCGAGGAATACGCCGTTCAAGCTGTATACCATGCCATTGGCTACCATCCTGCAGAAGTTGCAGGTATTGCTTACGACGAAAAGCGTACTTTGCTTGCAAATATTGATGGGCGCTTAGTGGAGTCTGTGGAAAATGGCGAAGTTCGTGAGCGATTGTATGCAACTGGCTGGGCTAAGCGTGGGCCGGTAGGATTAATCGGTTCTACAAAATCTGATGCTCTTTTGATTGTTAATAATATGCTTGAAGATTTATCTAAAGCTGGCAATGCTGGGCGAATCGCACCTGATCGCGATGAAAATTCTATAGATAAATTATTGGCAGAAAAGGGCATTAAACCAATTGATTACGCCGGTTGGAAGCGAGTTGACTCTTATGAGCGTGAACTTGGAGCCAATGAGCAGAGAACTCGAAAGAAAGTTGTTTCAGCTTCTGAACTTGTAAATATTGCTTTAGGTAGCAAATAATGCCCTAAATAAACTGAAAATATTACTTAGTATTTAAGCTGTCTCTTATACACATCTGACGC
>NZ_LWSR01000116.1:922-5553 GCF_001660745.1 Gardnerella sp. 26-12 | reverse complement strand
ATGTTTATATGTATATGATTGATTCTTTGCAAAAATCGTTGAAGTCTAAATATTATTGGGGGGATTCAATATCTAATAGGAAAATTCAAAAAGATACATTTACGCTTCCAGTAACTCCTGATGGTGAACCTGATTTTGACTATATGGAACGCTACATTCGAGCCATTGAAAAGTTAACTATTGCAGACGTTGTGAAGTATAAAGACAAGGTTATTGATACAGCCAAAAAGCTGGTAAATTGCCAATCTTAAACCTTTTAACGATAGCCTTTTCCTATCGTTAAAAAGTGCACCCACTATCCATAGTGTGCACTCAAAAAAGTGTAGCTATACTTGGAGTTCTCTCAATCCACGTCGAGACGGTATGTTTACTAACCCGAAAAAATGTCGCAGGGTACGTGAACGTTGATATTGACGTGAAGGAACTGAAGCGAGACAAGCTGCCGCCGAAGGCGACGTACAAGCAGATTCAGGCGTATGTGCTTGACAAGTACGGGCTGAAGGTATCGACGCTGAACATCGCGACCGTGAAAGACGAATTAGGGCTTGAGAAGCAGTTTTCTTACGAAAAGGAAGGCATGGCTGCTAAAAATCGACCTCAATGCCCGAAGGAAAAGCACGATGTAATCATCAAGGCTTTTAAGCACTTCAAGTTGATTCCATAAATGACAGAACACAGCATGAGAAAGGAAATGGAGGAAAAGAAATGACTGATGAATCAGGTAAAAAGAAGCGAACGAAACTATGGGCGGTGATTGGCGTCATAGTGGCAATAGTGATTGGCGTCACAGCAGCAATAGCAGTCGGCTACGGAGGTGCATATCTGTACTTCAACGCGCAAGCGGCGAAGGCCTATGGCGTTCCGCTAGTCGTAAATGCCAAGGGGCTTGACACAGATAGGGGCACAAAAATCTCTGTCCACGCTACTGGAAAAGATTCCAAGGACAATGGTGTGGACAGCGTGTTCTACATAGGTTCAAGTTCTTCCAACATAGCGCTCAAGCCGGGCGACTACAGCCTTGCGATTGAGGCATCGCCCATCGCAGAGGACGGCACCATTTACGACACCAAGGACGCGGTTACAAAGGTAAGTATAGCCAAGGACGGCAAGACCGACGTTGAGAAGGAAATCACCATCGAGCCAATCCCTGCGGAAGAGGTGACAGACGAGCAAATTGAAGCTGCTTATAACGCAGCGAAGGACAGCGGAATCGATGCATCCAAGCTTGACGATTTGAAGGAAAAGGCACAGAAGCGCAGGAATGATGCCGTAGCGGCCAAGAAGGTGGAGGAAGAGAAGAAGGCAGCCGAGGAGAAAGCCGCTGAAGAACAAAAAGCTGCTGAGACCAAAGCGAGCAACAGTGGGTACTCGTTCATGACGGACTACTTCTATGTTGACGTACCATCCAGCTGGAAGTCCAGCGAGTGGAGCGTGAGGCAGGAGGACGACCATACGTGGATATTTAACCACCAGCCTGCCAACGACTACGGCGGAGGGGCGACCGTTTCGGTTGCAAAGAGCGACCCGTGGCCGAACAGCAATTCCACCAAGACGCTAGGCACAACGGGGACGGGGCTGAACGTATACTACACGGAAGCTGGCGCAGGGTTTTTTAACAAGACTGGTGCGACAATCGAACTGACGAAGATGTGGAACCCAGATGACCCAAACTCTGTCCGCGCTGACGGATTTACGAATTCCGATTATCAGAAGATAATGCGTGCTCGCGAGAGACTCAGGCAGGAACAGACGGGCAAGAAGTAAGTTCTTTGAACCTAAGCTGGAACAGTCCATCAAGGAGACGATGTCTAAGCTCAGAAGTGTTCAGTTGGGGCAGGTATCGGTAGATGATGTCTTGGAGTATTGGCTTATTTTGGGCAGGCACTGAAAGGCATCCAGAACGACGCCGAAAAGCGCTTCTACGCCACGTTTATCGACCACATAGAAATTTACGAAAACGCCGATTGGAAGAACGGCGAGGACATCGTCAAGAAAATCCACTTCAAAATTCCGCTGTTATACGGAGGACAGCGAACTTTCGAGTTAACGCATCTTGAAGATGAAAAAGGTAAGCCAACCCAGAAAGTCGTCGAGGCGGAAGACTTCCGGGTTAAGGAAAATACCGACGAGAGTGTCGTATTGATGTCAAGGGCTTAATAGCCGGGTGCATTTTTGCCCTTATGTAGCAGGGGTTTGCAGGGTCTATCGTTAAAAGGTTTAGTATGTGACTACTTTAGGCTGGTTTCTCGCGGTTTTTGAGCACAGCTTGGTTGTTTGAGAGAGCATGTCTACGCTCTAGGGTTGAGTGCACAGGATGTTAACGTTAAAAGGTGCACCCACTTTGCACCCAGCTTTGTGAAATAAGTAAGACGATAGTTAAGTTGCTTGAGGTACTAAGTTATATATGAGGACATGGTATGATAGTGACAATTATTTTCGGAGGTATCAAAAGATGGTAATTAATAAATCCTGTTCTAACTAATGTAGAGAGGTTAAATCCTCTCGGTATTTTCAAGGAGGATTTATGATACGTATTGATGATTTAACAAAAGTTGTAGGTGCAAGAACTTTATTTGCGATTGATCATCTATCTATTGGTGCTTGTGACAAGGTTGGTTTAATTGGTGACAACGGCACAGGCAAAACCACCTTTTTACGCATACTTTCAAGTCTTGATACTGACTACGCAGGGCGAGTTCA
This sequence comes from Gardnerella sp. 26-12, assembly GCF_001660745.1. Taxonomy (NCBI): domain Bacteria; kingdom Bacillati; phylum Actinomycetota; class Actinomycetes; order Bifidobacteriales; family Bifidobacteriaceae; genus Gardnerella; species Gardnerella sp. 26-12. Next base: position 2,853 of record NZ_LWSR01000116.1, on the reverse strand, counting down.
AACGAACGACGAGATTAGTTATTTGCTCAACAATTTAGAAGATGAACTCGGTTTTATATATCAGCGTCGTTTTCAGCAGAATTGTAGTAGTCCAGGCGAGCAGCAAAGATTGAAACTGGAGCACCTTTTAGTTGATAATAAAGCATTTTTGCTTATTGACGAGCCTACATCACATTTAGACATTAAGCAAAGAAAGCTATTAGCTAAACGGCTCTATTCTCGCAATAAGGGTTTTATGCTTGTCTCCCATGATCGAGATTTTATTAATCAAACCTGTACGAAAATTTTCGAATTGGTCAATGGGAAAATTGAGGTTTATAGCGGTGATTATTCGTTTTACCTATGCGAAAGAGAAAAGAGGTATAAGTTTGCTGAGAGGGAATATGAGAGTTATGTAAAAGAAAAGAAGCGTCTTTTACAGGTTGCAAATGCAATAAAACAGCAGTCAGCAAAAGTAAAAACCACACCCAAAAGGATGGGTAACTCAGAAGCTAGGCTGCATAAAATGGGTGGGCAACAAAATAAGAAGAAGCTCGACAAACAGGTAAAAGCCACTTTAGAAAGAGTAAATCAACTAGAGGTGAAGAGTAAGCCATATCAAAATGCAGCCATCAAGCTCAATATGGACGAGCGAGAAAAAATTCATTCCAAGGTACTCATCAGGGCAGAAAATCTCAATAAGAGCTTTGATAGCAAGGTGATTTTTAAGAATGTCAATTTTGCGATAGACAATACAAATAAAGTTGCCTTATTAGGTGACAACGGTTCAGGGAAAACCACTTTGCTCAACATGATTCTTAACGGTGAAACGTGGACACATCCGAATTTACGAATTGGTTACTATAGTCAGCTAGGAGAAACACTCGACTATACAAAAACGATTCTGGACAACGTATTACCTTATTCAATCTATGACCAGTCAATGACGAGAATCATCTTGGCTCGTCTAGGTTTCAAAACAAATGATGTGTTCAAGCAGGTGAATGTGCTTAGTGATGGCGAAAAAGCCAAGGTGAAATTGGCGATGCTTCTAACAGGTAACTTTAATTATTTGGTGATGGATGAGCCAACTAACTTTTTAGATATTCGTGCCATAGAAGCCTTAGAAGAGCTGCTTCAAGGCTACGACAGACCCTTGCTTTTCGTGACGCATGATGTGTCCTTTATCAACAATGTAGCGGATTCTTTGTTACTTATCGAGAATGAAAAGATTACTGGTTTTGAAGGTAATTTGCAGCAATATAATGAGGAAAATGAGGTTTAGACGGTCAAGTCTTAACTTTGGTGTAAATTCATTTCCTTCCCTTTATCTGCTATTTTTATGTTCAAACTCAAACAAAAAAATAGGCGGGGCTTCCCCACCATCATGGCGCTTGACCGTGCCATAAGATGCAGGAGGCTGATTAGGTGGGCGCATTTTTGCCCTTGTATACCAGGGGTTTGCGAGCGTTATCGTTAAAAGGTTTAATGCGAAGCGGCTTTAAGCTGGGTTCTCGCGGTTTTTGAGCGTGTTTTGGCTGTATGGGGAAAGATGTCAAAGCTCTAGGGTCGAGTGCACAGGATGTTAACGTTAAAAGGTGCACACACTTTGCACCCACCCTGTGAAGTGGGGAAATATAGCTCAAAAGGTAAAATGAAACCTGATTGTTAGTATGTGTACGAGGAGGTGTTTAAGGATAATGGACAAGCTCGTTCGTTTTTGCCGTGAAGTAGCGACATTCGGCTTGACGGTTGCCTTAATCGCGATGCTGATTGCCTTAATATGGGATGGCACACTTGCTATTAGAATTGGTTTTACCTCTTTTGTTATTGGTGTCACAGTGATCTCGCTTAAGACTGTCCTTCGAAAGACTGATTGAATTTTGTTTGGTTCAAGTCAATAGTTGAATATCTCACGTTGGGTGACTATTACTGATCTCTGTCAGTAATAG
>NZ_LWSR01000116.1:0-783 GCF_001660745.1 Gardnerella sp. 26-12 | reverse complement strand
TTACTGATCTCTGTCAGTAATAGCCACTTCTTTTTATGAATCTTAAAGTCAGGCTCAATGTCCGTCCTGTTTAGCCGGTGATTAGTTAGGGTAATCGGATGAAGTATTGGATACGTTGAAGAATAATATTAGAGAAATTATCGCGGGCAATAACTTAAACGAGATTGAAACGGTTGATAAAAGAATTGCAGTTAAACAAGCGATACTACTAACCTTGCTTAAAGCTAAAAAAGACTACACGAAAACTGTCAACGAGATTGATGAACTGAAAGGTAAGAAACAGCAGCTTCTTATAGAAAAAGCAGGTCAAGAAGATGCTAAAAGACGAATCAGAGAAATGGAAGATTTTCTGAAAAGTGAGAGTCACGATATTAGTGAGTATGACGAGAAGCTGGTAAGAAAGTACATCAAGAAAATAAAAGTTTACGAGGACAGGTTCAGCGTAACTTTTAAATCAGAGATTAGTGTGAATATTGAAAGGGCATCGTAAAAGTCAAAAGAATGTGAGCGTTTGAAATGTTACAAAAGTCAGCCTAGGGGAGTTCCTCTAGGCTATTTTTTATGTTCAAAAACCAAGTTATTAAGCCAGTCTTAAACCTTTTAACGATAGCTTTTCCTATCGTTAAAAAGTGCACCCAGTATCCATAGTGTGCACTCAAAAAGTGTAGCTATACTACCCGTTCTCTCAATCCACGTGGAGACTGTTGTTTTGATGTCAAGAGCTGATTAACTGAGCAAATTTTGTCTTTGTGTAGCAGGCTGTCTCTTATACACATCTCCGAG
>NZ_LWSR01000115.1:0-4998 GCF_001660745.1 Gardnerella sp. 26-12 | reverse complement strand
GTTTATAATTTTTGGTATTTACATTAGTAAAGCTAAAGAGCCGTTTGTTACACCAGCTTTCTTTAAAAATATTCGTTGGCTTTCTGGCATAATTTTGATGGGCATAATATACTTCACAAATTATTGCATAAGCCCACTGTTCAATAGAGTTGGAAAAACTTTGTATAACATGACTACTTCACAAATAGCTTCTTATTTAGTTTGGGCTTTTATTGTTGCTGCAATATTCGGTTCATGCTCAGGCTTAATAATTAGTCGTATAGGAAGAAAAACAGGTTTATTATTAGCAATAATGTTTATACTTTGCGGATGGATTGGTATTGCAGTATTAATAAATTCTGGATTCTTAGCTATAGCTTTATGTGCATGCGTTTATTATGCAGGTTGTGGAATGGTGTATTCTCCACTGGCCTCAACAATTCTTTCGTCTCTTCCAGTTGAAGAATCTGGAAGAGGGTGCGGAATGAATGATTTAGCTATTAGTGTTTCTGCTTCTGTTGGTGTAGTAATTTTTGACGGAATATTAGATAAAAACATGCTGAGTGGAAATTCTATAACGGGTGCTTCTGGTATTTCGTCTGGATTTGCAAACATATCTCTTATGTGTGCTGCTGTTGCATTATTAGGGATTATCGTATTTACATTCAGAAACTTTATTACTAAAGAAAGCAATGCAATTGGAGTAAACGAAGATCAAGAATAAGACCAAAATAATAGTAAAAGCAAAAGCAATAGAATTATAATTGGCAATAGCTTAGCAACTGTGCAAATAAAGTTTGTTTACAACGTTATGAGCAATATTGTTTACAACATTGCAAGCGCTAAGAAAAAATATATGCATATATGCGAAACAGCTTTCACCTTCCGCCAATCATCTTTCGCATGCGTTGTATGCTAATCGGATATGCAGTTCCCAATTCTTGCGCCCAAAGAGATACATAGAATTCTTCGCACATCCAACGTAATTTCTCAGCGATTATTTGTGACTCGTCATGTGCTGGTCCTGATGGGATTTTCTGAGCGTCTTCTTGAGCTTTTACTACAAGCTTATGTGCTTCATCTGCCTGCCAAGCCCAACGTACGTCACGGTTTTTGTCTGCCTTAGCTTTAGTAAGACGAATCACGTCTGCATGCAAGTAGCGTTCAATACGAGGCAGAGAATCAGATGGAGTTTTGGCAATAAACCCTTCGTATACAAGACTTGCAGTGTGTTCGCGGATTGATTGCAACACTGAAAGCAAAGGCAAATCTGCTTTGCCAGAAACAGCTTTACTAACTTCCGCAGCACGCTTTAATATAGCAATCACATCGTGAGCTACATCGTATACCGTATCCTCGTATATTTCGGAAATGTTGGCAACAGTTTCGCGTAATAAATTGTCGTCAGCAATATTATCTGTGTTCGCAATTAGTCGTTTTACTGCAGCCGTTTGCAAGTCTTCTGCTAAAGCGTTAGAAGTTGAATAAGGTGCAGATGCGAGCATTAAAGATTCAGCGCCAAGCCAGCGAGAAGTAATACGCTTATTGTCTAAATGCAACATGTTTAGCGCACCCTGCCATACCATTTGCGCGCGCGAAAGATTTGTAGCGCCTGATTTGTGCAATAAATCAGCTCTTTCTACAACGTTTCCAGCTTGAGCTGCTTTACTTGCTTTACGATTTACAACCGCCCGCGCAGATTCTTGAGCTTCTTTTGCAAAGCGTTTTTGCAATGCAATTAATGACTTATCTGTTCCAAGAATTGTAGGTTTTACGCGATTAGAGTACTTGTTACGACCTGCAGGTTTATTGCGACTTTCGTTAGCTTTTCTCTCTTCAACACTAAACGTCATGCGCAAGTATGGTGAGAGTCTGCTTATTTGCTCGTCGTCGAAAACTTCAGGATGTATTTGCGCTCCAACTACACAAATTGCAGCTTTAGTGAAAACTTCTCTAAAATCTTGCCATTCGCTTTTTATATTGCTTTCTGTTTCTCCAATCCCAGGAAGCTCGTCGTAATGTTCGTCAATCCAAGAGCGAATTTTTTGAGCAGTATCAGGAGCTGGAACAAACTGTACTCGTAGAGCTTTAGGCAAAGATTTAATCATGCCAATAATAAGCTCATCTAATAAACCTGGAACATTCCAAGTAAATTCTTCAGGAGTTAAGCGCGAAAGTACGTAAAGCGGCACATGCACAGTTACGCCGTCCAAAGGATTAGCCAGATCATACACATAACTTAAACGCAACCTTATAATCTGACCATCTGTACCAACTGTATCCCAATGGTCAGGATAGTCAGCTAAATCAGTACTTTGCGTAGTTTGTAAACGTTCAACTTCATCGGGATTAAAGTCTAACTTGTGTGGATTTTCTTCGCGATTATCTTTCCACCATTTTGCAAGAGCTGCAATAGTAGTTGCTTCTTGAGGAATGCGAGTGTCGTAAAAAGTAAATAAATCTTCGTCGTTTACAGTTTCGCTTATTTGACGAGTGCGATTTGCTTGATTATCTGCATCTTCAAGTACATTGTGATTATTTAAAATAAACTCATCGTGTGCAAAACGCTGTTGCACATCTGCTTCAACTAAGCCTTGACGAATCATAATCATTCGAGCTTCGTAAGGATTAACTCTAGTCCATTGAACTGTGCGATCTTGAACAATAGGCAATCCGTATAGTAATACTTTAGATTTTGCTACAGCAGCACCTTTAGAAGCACTCCAATGAGCGTCAGAATACGTGATTCTAGTAAGATTTTTAGCAAGAGGCTCAGCCCACGCAGGATCGACTTGTGCGCAATATCTTGCCCAAAGTCTAGATGTTTCAACTAATTGCGTACACATAACCCATGAAGGAGTTGTTTTCGAAACAGATGAAGCTGGGAATATTGCGAATCTTCCTCCGCGTGCGCCTTGATAGTCGTTTTTAGCCATTTTTTGAGCGCGTTTCATAGCTCGAATTTTTGCTGATCCATGCAAATTAGCAAAATCTGAAGCTTTTGGTTCACGCACTACTTGCATTCCCAACATAGAAAGCAATCCTGCAAGCATCGACGAGTGTATTCCTTGCGAATCCCAAGAGCAGCACAAGCTGTGAGCAGCCTGTTGATTATTAGGAAGCTGACGAATTTCCAAAGATACTCTTTTAGATGGAATAGGCTCGCCAACTTTATAATGCAACTCTTTACATAAGTCTTGAAGTTGATTAACTAAATCTTTCCACTGTTTTAAACGCAAAAAGTGGAAGAATTCCGCTTTACAAAGTTTGCGAAGAGCATTATTGCTCATATTTCCGTCTGCTTGGAAAATATAATCCCAAATATTTAAAGCAGTTAAGAAATCGCTTGTTTCATCCGCATAACGATTATGAAGTCTATCCGCTTCTTCACGCTGTTCTTCAGGGCGCTCGCGAGGATCTTGCAAACTCAAAAACGCAACAATTACCAGCACAGCTGCAAGAGTATTCGGAGTTGTTTTACGCGCCGCTTCAATAATCATGCGTCCTAAACGAATGTCAATCGGCAATTTCGAAAGCTCGCGTCCAATATGAGTTAAAGTAATGAAACCTGATTTTCTGCTTATTGCGCCAAGCTCGTTAAGCTCATTAAAGCCGTCGCTTACTGCTTTCATATCAGGAGGGTCAATAAAACCGAAATTCGTAATATCTTCGCCAGTTTTAGCAACGCCTACTGAAAGCATGTGTAATACTACTGCTCCAAGCGAAGTGCGCAGAATCTCAGGATCGGTAAAACGAGGTCGAGTTTCGTAATCTTCGCGCGAGTAAAGTCTAATAGCAATTCCGTCCGCGATTCGTCCGCATCGTCCAGAACGCTGATCTGCGCTCGCTTGAGAAATCGGCTCTATAGGAAGCCTTTGCACTTTTGCAGACTTAGAATATCTGCTAATTCTCGCAAAACCAGGATCGACAACGTATCGAATCCCAGGAACAGTAAGCGAAGTTTCAGCAACGTTCGTAGCAATAACAATGCGTTGATGAGAGTGATGTTCAAATACGCGATGCTGATCTTTTGCAGAAAGACGCGCAAAAAGCGGCACTATTTCAATAGCATCCGCTCGTTTCATATCACTTGCTCGAGTGCCAAAATATGAGCGTAATCCTGCTTCAAACTCTCTAATATCGCGCTCGCTGGAAGCGAAAACCATAATGTCGCGCGCGCCTTGCTCGTGGCTTGAATGAATAACTAATTGAGCGCATGCGCGAGTTACTGCAGATGTCATATCTTCATCTGTAATATCGTCTCGATTGCTTTCGTTAGATTGGCTTTCTGCGACAGTTTCCTCATCCATTGTTATGTCTGCAAAGCCGGGGACATGTCGCATAAGTGAAGGCGCGGAGCCAAGCGGCTCATAAAGCACTCTCACAGGGTACGTGCGTCCAGAAACTTCAATAACAGGAACTTTTATGTGTAAAGCTTGCTCAAAATGTTCACGGAATTTTGCAGAATCTATTGTTGCTGAAGTAATAATCAGCTTCAAATCGCGTCTTTGCGGAAGTAAAGTCGTTAAATATCCTAGCAAAAAGTCAATGTTAAGACTGCGTTCGTGAGCTTCGTCAATAATAATCGTGTCGTATTTAGTAAGAAGAGGATCTCGCTGAATTTGCGCAAGTAAAATACCGTCAGTAACAATTCGAAGCTTTGTTTTAGGTGAACTTTCGTCGGTAAATCGCACTTGATAGCCGATTTCTTCGCCTAGTTTTACTTCCATTTCGTTTGCGATTCGCTCAGCAACAGTGCGTGCAGCTAAACGGCGAGGCTGAGTGTGCACGATTTGCTTACCTCTTCCGCCTCTTCCAAGCTCAAGCACCATTTTTGGGATTTGCGTAGTTTTACCGGAGCCAGTCTGTCCGGAAACAATCACGACTTGTGAAGACTTAATTGCTTCTATTATTTCGTCGTGTGCTGCGCAAATAGGAAGCTCAGCAGGGTAGTCGAATTTCATAGTGTATATTTCTTTTCGTAGATTTTTGCTTTTTAGTACTTCTTTAGTATTAGTA
>NZ_LWSR01000114.1:0-5006 GCF_001660745.1 Gardnerella sp. 26-12 | reverse complement strand
ATTATACAAATACTCTTTTTTAGAGAAAGGATACGCAATGAAGCGCAGAATAGGTTGTTGGATTGCATTAGCTTTTACATTAGCGTTAGCTGTTTTTGTGCGGTGTAACGATTAGTTTGGTTTTGCTACAGCGCTTACTATTTTCGTTATTTTGCCAATAATTTTATTGCCAATAAACATTGTTGCATCTTTCGATAAGAAACTTCTTATTGAAGTGCCAATAATATCTATTGTTATAGCTGTTGTTACAGAACTTGTCACTTTTCCAATAGTCAACTTTTCGGATTTAGGTTTACATGCTGGCTACGTTGTTCCAACAGTTTTAGCTTCGGCAGTCGCATTTACTCTTACTAGATTCCTTAAAACTAGGCTTGTTAAGCGCATAAATGACGAAGTAGCAAACAATAAAACAGATTGATTATTTAATTGATTATTTAATTGATTATTTATTTTTGAATAGTCGTAGTTGTGTGCGAAAGTTGAAGCCGTGTTAAAGATGCATAATCTGTAACACGGCTTAAATATTTTTTACGGATATTTTGCAAAAAGTACAGAATAAGTTGCAAAAAGCGTAAGAATTTGGGTAAAGCATGCAATCGGGAGGCGTACTTGAACGAGGAACCAAAGCTTTTAAAAGAGCCTAGAGAAGGAGTTCCAGAAGTCATTGATACGCTTGAAGCATATAAAGATTATTGCAGCTTGTTGGCGGCAGGCTCCGGTCCTTTAGCTGCAGACGCTGAGCGAGCTTCCGGTTTTCGCTACAGTCATGAAGATTGGTTGATTCAGTTCAAACGTAAGGGTGCAGGAATTGGATTATTAGATCCTATAGAACTTACAAAACTTGGAGCTGATTGGAACGAATTTAACAAGGCAGTAGGGGATGTGCCTTGGATTATTCACGATTCGATGCAAGATTTGCCAGGATTTTTCAATATTGGTTTGCGCCCACTTGCATTATTTGATACCGAAATCGCAGCTAAATTACTTGGCAGAAAGCGCTTTGGTTTAAGCTCTGTAACTGAATATTATTTGGGTCTTACTCTTGCAAAAGAACATTCTGCAGCAGATTGGTCTTACCGCCCACTTCCTAGAGATTGGCGAAATTACGCAGCTTTAGATGTTGAATTACTTATTGAGCTAGAAGAAGTAATGCGCGTCGAACTTAAAAAGCAAGGTAAACTTTCTTGGGCGGAAGAAGAATTTAAACACTTACTTAGTAAGGGTGCACAAAAGAAAGCTCCGCATCCACGTCCATGGCTTAAAATATCGCATATTAGCGTACTTATGCACGATCGTGTTGGTTTAGTTATTGCGAAAGCATTGTGGCAAAAGCGAGATGCTTTAGCGCGTGAATATGATATTGCGCCAACTCTGCTACTTTCTGACGCTGCGATTATTGAAGCTGGTAAGCGTAAACCTAGTAATGCGCGTGCGTTTCGTGCTATTCGTTCTTTGAATGAGCGAGTGCGAATGCACACTGGCAGTGAGCAAGACAAAATGTTCGAGCGTTACGCTCCAATTCAGCGCAAAGTTAAACCATCTATTTGGAAAAACGTTATAGAGAATGCTATTTTGCGCGCAAAATCTGGTGAAACGGCTATGGATGATGTGCATCCAGTATTACCGAATGGAGCTATTCAACTTAATTCGCGCGAATCTCGTAAAACGAACGTACTTAAGTCAACAGATACTGACGAGTCGCAAGGTTCTAATGATTGTCAGGATTGCCATGATTTATCGGATTCGCAGTACTTGCAGGATATGCAAGATTCCCAAAGCGCTCCTAGATCTATGAAATATTGGCGAGAACATCACCCTAAGCGTTACGAGCGTTTACAAAGAGTAAAAGCTGAGTTAAATCAAATTTCTGAATACACTCATACTCCTGCAGAAATTATTATCAAACCACAGATTATTCGTAATCTTTGCTGGCATGATGATGCGCAAGATATTGATGTTAAAACATTCTTAAGTGAGCATGGTGCTCGCGAATGGCAAACCCGATTGGTAGCTGAGTCCGTAACTCGCGCTATCATGTAACGGTTGTGCCATACGGCAGAAGCTAGAAAAAACGTAATTTCAGGAGCGCAAGCGTGAAAATCAGCGTCAGGAATCTTGAGCCAACTAAAGTTAAGCTCACCATTACCGCAGATCTCGAAGACTTCAAGCCATTCTTGGAAGAAGCTCGTAAGGAGATTGCTAAGCAAATTAACGTGCCAGGTTTCCGTAAGGGACATGTGCCAGGCAAGATTGTAGATCAGCGCGTCGGTTTCGCAGCTGTTGCCGGCGAAGCCGTAAATTCCGCTGTACCAGAGCTTTATTCCAAGGCTTTGGAAGAAAAGAAGATTCGCCCAATGGATCAGCCAGAATTTGACGTTCAGGAAGTTCCAACGTCGACTGATGCAGATGCAAGTCTTAAGTTTGTAGCGACAGTTGAGCGTCGTCCAGATTTCAAGTTGAACAAGTTCAAGGGCGTTGAGATTGAAGTTGAGAAGCCAAAGGTTTCCGACAAGGATGTCAAGGAGCGCTTGGAAAGCCTCCGTCAGCGTTTTGCTACTTTGGTTGGTGTTGACCGTCCTGCAGCTAAGGGTGATTACACTAACATTGATTTGGAAGCTCGTATCGATGACGAAGTAGTTGATGCGCAAGAGGGCGTAAGCTACGAAATCGGTTCCGGTGTGTTGCTTGACGGTTTGGATGAGGCTTTGGATAGCCTTTCTGCCGGTGAAGAAACCACCTTTGAAGGTACTCTCGAGTCCGGCAAGCATAAGGGCGAGAAGGCTCAGATCAAGGTTAAGGTTAATTCCGTAAAGACTCAGGAATTGCCAGAGCTTGATGATGATTTTGCTCAGGAAGCTTCCGAGTTTGATACTTTGAAGGATTTGAAGGCAGATATTCGCAAGGCTTGCGAGCAGGCTGCTGAAGGTCGTCAGGCAACTAATGCCCGTGACGCATTCCTTGTTAAGCTTCAAGAAGAAGTTGAAATTCCTGTGCCAAAGGGCGTTTTGGACAAGGCTGTTTCAGAGCATTTGAAGGGCATGACCCCTGATCCTGAAAAAGCTACCAAGAAGCAGAAGGACGAAGCGCAGCAGGCTGCTGAGAAGGAACTTCGCGACCAAATGGTTCTTGACGCTTTAGCTGAACAGATGGATGTGACTGTTTCCCAGGCTGACGTCACCAACTTCTTGGTTTCTGTTGCTCAGCAGTACGGCATGGATCCAAACCAGTTCATTAACGCAATCGTTAACAACGGTCAGCTTGGTTCTGCTGTGCAGGAAGTTGCTCGCTCTAAGGGCTTGCTTGCTGGTATGCGTGCTGTAAAGTTCGTTTCTGGCGGAGAAGCTCTTGACTTGAGTGCATTCTTGTCTGAGGATGATGACGAAGACGAAAGCGTGAAGGCTGCTTCTGCTGCTGCAGAAGTTGCTGACGAACTTTCTAAGTAGTATTTTTCAAACAAGAAAAAGTTTATACTTTCTCATATTCGCTAAAAACCCAGGGCTTTTGCTCTGGGTTTTTGTGTTGTTGTTATACTTTAAAGAAAGTGAAAAACAAGTAAAATGAAAAACAAATAACATAAGGAAGGCTGCTGCTAATGGAAAAACGCAATTTGCAAATAGTAGGCAGTAAAAAACTTTGTAAGTGTTTGAGCTATGTTTTTACATGTTTACGATTAAGTCTTATTGCTTTTTTTGTTGCAGTTATGGCTGGGGTTGGTGCAATATTATTAACTCTGTTACTACATGCTGTGCAAAACGTAATGTTCGGATTTTCAGAATCTGCTCTTAAACCTTCGCCAGTTGGATTGCCAGTATTGCACTACGTTGCTGTTGTATTAATTGTCATATCTGTTGCTGCAATTATTTGGATGTGGTTATGGACAAAATCTTCTAATCGTATTGTCGATATAGCTCATGCTGTTCGTGGTCAATCAATGCCATGGCATACAACGATTATCCATGTATGTTTACAAATTTTTATAGTTGCTTCTGGCGCAAGTTTAGGTAGGGAAGTTGCGCCTCGAGAATTGGCTGCAATGCTTACTCAGAAGTTACTCTGCTTTATCCGAGTCAGTGAATTTCAAGCTCGCGTTTTGGTTGCAAGTGCTGCTGGTGCTGGTTTAGCTGGAGTTTATCGCGCTCCAATAGCGGGTGCGATTATGACGCTAGGTTTGGTTGCAATTCCACGTTTTTCTCATGACTCGAAATCTTCTTTAAAGCGTTTGAAATGGTATTGGTTTATACAAAAATTTAGTATTTTTGCTATTGCGTTATGTATAAGTGAAATTGCATCATTGACTACTATTTTTGTGCTTGGGTATGAGCCTTACTATTGTTTGTCAAGTCTTGATGACATCCATATTGTCAATACGACTGTGTTGCTGCTTGCAATTATAGTTGGCATTCCTTGTGGTATTGTTGGCACTCTTTTCCATAAGATGATTCGTTGGGCTCGCTCTAAGTGTGCTCGCAATTACCAAATTTTATATTTTTTGCCATTAATGGGCTTAGTAACAGGATTAGTTGCATCATGGAATCCAGCCATTATGGGCAATGGTCGAGCTTTAGCGCAATACGCATATAACATTGCAAAAACAAGTATTGCAATTGACAAAAACTCTTTGGTAACTTTGCTTCTACTGGTTGTTGTAAAAATAATTTTAACAAGTTGCACTCTTCGAGCTGGCGCAAGTGGTGGTGTGCTTCAGCCGAGTATGTCGTCTGGAGCTTGCGTAGGGCTGATTATAGGTTTTATAAGTATGAACATTCCAGTTGTTGGTGGCATGTTATCAAGTCAGCCCAAAATATTGGTAATAGCTGCTATTTTTGGTGCTGCAAGTCTGCTAACTGCAAGTCGAAAGTCATTGTGGTTTGCGCTTTTTTTGGTAGCACAATTAGTGAATTTGCCTATGATTATGATTATTCCAATGGTTGTTTCTTGTGCTGTATCTAGAAGCATAACGATGATACCAAAATTTTTAGCCGCAAATAATGTTTAAATTTTTTTAG
>NZ_LWSR01000113.1:0-5125 GCF_001660745.1 Gardnerella sp. 26-12 | reverse complement strand
ATACAAAATACATGCGTTTTATTTGTATATGCTCATACTTATACATCTGAGTATGCTACAACTCCACGGTTTAATAGTTTTGCAGCTTCATAAGCGCATGAAGCAAGATTTTTATCTACGCCATCTATAGCTTGTAAATATTCTCCTGTTGCAAAAAGTTGAGTAAGTAAATCAATAAGACGTTTAGTTTGACGCACGAAATCTCCTCCAGTGCTGTCGGTATTGCGCAAAACTTCAGCTAGATCAGCACCATTAGCCCAATCGTACATAATATCTACAGCACCAAATTCAAGCGGTCTTAACGCTGGCAAATGAGCGTCTGCGCATAATGCGCTAGTACGCATAAATAATTCTTTCATTCGCAATACTGTATTAAATATCGCGCCATCTTTGCCGCCTGGATATCGTCTAGGTTCTCCCCCTGCAGGTCCTCTAGATTCATAAACTAATGCAGACAAGCACGATAATAATTCAAGCGGCGAAAGATCATTAAAAATTCCTTCGCAAATAGCTTCAGCAAATACAATGTCTAGTTCGTTATACAACCTTCTTAACAATTGACCGCGCTCAGTAAGGTGCAAAATTTGGTTTTGTGAAGAATCTTCAGATTGTAAATAATCCAAACTGTACAATACGTCACAAATATGGTCAAAAGTTCTAGCAACAGAACCAGTACGAGATTCGTAGCGTTCACGTACTTGATCAAGTTCCTTATGTTCTCTAATCCAATGGTAGCCCCAACGCAAATGTTGTTGAATATCTGCACAACCTGCACACGGATGCGTTCGCTCAGCTTCTCTAAGATTTGCAATAACATCATCCAACGCTTTAAACGCTGCTGTGCGTTCTGCATCTGTGCGGAATAAAGTATGTTTAAGTTTACGGCGTTGATCGTGTTGAGCTTCTTTAAGCTTCATGCGTAATTGTAAGAATTCAGCAAAATCTCCATGTTCGCAGTGGAATGCTTCTTCATAGCCTTTAAGAGCTGTTTCAAGTTCGTTCATGCGATTATGTAAACGTTCAGCAGAAGCATTAGCTTCCCATTGAGCAAAAGAACAATCTAGTGTTGTTCTAGCAGTGTCTGCATCGCTTGAGTTCAGCAAATTAACTGCCATATTAAACGTAGGAACGAAGCTGGAATGTAGCGGGTATACGCGTTTACTAGAAAGTGCTGCAGCTTGTTGAGGGACGAAATCAGCATGATCTACAAGAATTGCGTAACCAATATCGTCAATTCCACGTCTTCCAGCACGACCTGTAAGTTGCGTAAATTCTCCAGGCGTAAGAGGTACATGCCCAGTGCCGTCAAATTTTACTAGCTTTTCTACAACAACGCTTCGAGCTGGCATATTTAAGCCTAAAGCAAGTGTTTCTGTTGCAAAAACAACTTTAATAAGTCCGCGTTCAAATAGTGTTTCAACAATGTGACGGAATAATGCAATCATACCGGCATGATGTGCTGCAAATCCTTGTTCGAGAGCAAAACGAAAACGTTCAAAGCTTAAAGCGTGTAAATCTTCTTTAGAAAGTTGATTTGCAACCATACTGTCGACAATTTTACGTATTTCGTACATTTCTTCATCAGAGGTAAGTATTAATCCTGCGTTTAAACATTGTTGAACAGCTTGATCGCATCCGGAACGAGAGAAGATAAAATAAATTCCTGGCAGCATTCCTAGGTAATCTAATTCGTCAATAACAGCCCAGCGGCGAGGAGTATGTCGTTTCGCGCATTTATCTAACTGTGCAACTCCCCCGTTAACTCTGTGTTTCTTACCTTTTCTGTAACGGTATTTGCTATCGCTGTAAGATTCTTTACGGCGACGAGCTCGGTACTCGAATTCATTAAGTTTCCTAGTCAATGCAGGGTTAACGCGCTTAGTTACGTTTCCATTATTGTCATGGTCGTATAAATCGAGTAACTCAGGCTCAGTTGCAGAATCCTCTTGAATAACAACATGTCTTTCTAAAGGCACAGGTCTGTGTTCGTCGACAACCAAATGAGTTTCTCCACGCACTGATTCTAGCCATGCAGAAAAATCTTCAACATTTGAAACAGTTGCAGACAACCCAATAATTTTCACCGATTTCGGAAGGTGAATAATAACTTCCTCCCACACAGCTCCGCGGAATTTATCTGCAAGATAATGAATTTCGTCAAGAACGACAAAACCTAAAGATTGCAACGTAATCGAATGCTCGTAAAGCATATTTCTTAAAACTTCAGTAGTCATTACAACAATGTCTGCTTCAGGATTTACAGAAGTATCGCCAGTTAATAACCCTACTCTGTCTGAGCCGTACAGTTCGCAGAAATCGTGATATTTTTGATTACTTAAAGCTTTAATAGGTGTTGTGTAAAAAGCTTTTACATTGCGATTTTGCGCAAGAAATACAGCAAAATCCGCAACAACAGTTTTACCAGCTCCAGTAGGAGCAGCAACTAAAACATTATTGCCATTTTCTAGTGCATCAATAGCTTCAAGTTGAAAATCATCAAGTTCAAAAGACAAAGAACGCTCAAATTTAGATGCCATCGAGTGCTCGTGCTTCATTATATTTTTAAAAGCTGCGAAACGTTGTGAAGGAGATAATACTACATCATTCTCATTGCAGTCAGTTGGATTGCCTGATTTATTTTTGCAGTCTTTTTTCTGTGATAAATGAGACATAAAAAGTATTAGTCGCTTTCTTATATGCTATAGCTGAATGTCTTCTTCGCGAAGAGATTTTTTATCCCAATGCTGCCATATTTTACGGTGATTTTCGCGAATTTTTTGATGACGCTCAATAACTTTTGTGTGCGTTCGCTCATATCGATTCGTTGCATCTTTAATAGGAAGTGTAAATAATGGATCTCGAGGATTTTCATTATCTTCTTTATTTGGTTCATGCAAACGTTCAAATCTAGAAGAAACGTCTTCGGAAATACCAAAACAGACCTTAGCTATTTTTATTGCGCTTAAAATGACAATAACAACTCCTAGCGCTACCATTATCAGCATAAAAACTGTTATGAGTAGCCAAATCCACCAAGGCATTGTTATTCCTCTGTATTCGCATTATCAGCGTGATTAACGCTTAATTCACGTTGAGCGCGAGCAATAATCATACTGCGCAATGTTTCAGGAGCAACAGCTGTAATATGACGTGCGTGAGCAATGCAAAAAGCAACGAACCATGAATCAGAAGAAACAGTAAGATGGACTTTTACTCCGCTGCCACAAGTTTCCATAGTGGCTCCAGAAAGATTCTTCAAAAAGTTCAATTCTGTTTCATCGGTAATGAAGCAAGTTTCAGTTCCGTTATCAAAGCTCCACTTGCGAAGTTCACTAACTGGCACATCTGGAATTTTAACTTGAGATACAGGCTCTACAACTTCTGCACGTTCAATACGTGCTACGCGAAGAACTTGCCAAATGCGAGGCAATCCATTCGCTTTATTAATTGTCGTATCTTTAGCAACAAATTCACGTTTATCTTCTGGTGTTTGCTGCTCTACATCAGTCCATACTGCAACATAGTAAACGCCTTCATCAACGTAAATCTTCGACGGTGCAACAATCTTGCGACGAATACGTCCTGCCCCGTCAGTGTATTCCATATCTAGTAAAGATCCAGAGTTAATAGCACTGCGAACAATAGAACAATTTCGAGGCTCAATTTCGTAACCTGTTAAACTCAGCCATGGAGTTTGACCAGGAAGAACATGACGGCGAAGACGCTTATACAAGGATTCAGCTTGTGTGCGCTGTTCAATAGGCAAAAGCAAGGAATGCGCCAAATAATTAGCAGACGCAGTAAGCATGCTCAAATATTGCTGTGAAATTCCAGCAAGTCTTTCCAATCCTAAAGAGTTAGTAGCAGAAACAATTCCCTCGTTCTCAAGAAGAGTCCAATCTATATCAAAGAATTGGCTTCCGGCCATTTCCCCATCGTCAGAAACAGTAGTAAGAGTATTTATATCCTTGTGAAGAATTGTAACAAATCGACGAAGTTCATCATCGCTTTTTGGTCTACCAATAAAACGCTCAGCAAGCTCGTCTAATGGGAATTCCTCTCCAAGATGAGCAGACAAGAAAAGCATCAATCGAAGCCTACGATCTACTTCACTTCCAGTTTGGAATGAAGAGCCTTTTTTGGTATGCGATTTATCAGTGTTGCTATTTTGTTCTTCAATATTTTGCGCTTCTTGTATAGCACCTTCTTCATCTTTTTGCTCATTTTCGTCATATTGAGCAAAATTAACTGCTGCGTGCAAACGGCGATGGAAAGCATCAACCGCTTCTTGAGGGCTTACTACGCTAGATCCAGGATGTTCTAGTACAAACATCGCTAAATCGTCAGCATCAGTATAAGCAACGTTTAAATGTTCACCATCGACATCCACAGTTGCGGCAAATCTGCGAGAATCAATAACTTTTACCAATGAATCAGGTAGCATTTGTGTTCCAAGACCAGGTGCGATTGAATCTAATCCTAAGCCAGGAATAGGAGTTTGTGGAACTCTAGGAGCAGTGCGAGAAGTGCGCTGTTGCTCGTGTTGACCTGAATCAAGAGAAGAAATAGACATTGAACGAGCAAGATAATTTGCTGCAGCTAAAACTGGTAATTCAGATTGGTCGAAACGTAAACGTACGCGAGGCTCATCGCCTAATTGCAAACGATAAGACGCAAAGTCTTGACCTTCGGACTTCGAAGAATATTCTGGCTGCCTAGACTCTATTGCAATACCCATAGCAGCAAGCTTTGCGCGATCTCGCTGGAACTGTTTTGCGAATGCTGCTTTAGCTGCTTGATCTGCAAGCTCACCGTATGAATCTGCATATGCCTTTACGCGCTGTGCAATTTGACGCGAAGTCAGCCATTGCGGGAATGCGGAAGACAATACAGCGAGTACATCTAACTCGTGTTTGCCCCATTTGTCGGAAAAACGTCGCCTTCCGTTGCTTCCTTCTACCATTAGTCCTCACGTATCATGTTTGTATCAATTTACTTATGCGCCTTGCATACAAGCGACTACGAAATGCAGCAAAACTTGTGTTGCAATATTGCGCACACCTTTTCTATTTTAATGGTGTTTTGCGGTACGTGTGGACATTTTTTTAAAAAACTTCTAATAATT
>NZ_LWSR01000112.1:0-5259 GCF_001660745.1 Gardnerella sp. 26-12 | reverse complement strand
ATTTATTAGTTGGTTATTTGTTGTTATTGCTTATTTATTTTCTACCGCGCGTTTCCCACGACTTCGCGCAATAGATACGCAAAGCAGTGAAATCACAACAATTGCTGCCACAATTTGAGCAACAATCGTCTCAACATACGGATAGAACCCAAGCCAATCGTTAGTTGGCAAGCCTTGAATATACATTCCTTCGAGAGCATCGCCCTCGATTAACGCGTGCACACCACCGCCTGCAAAAATCACTACGAGAACAGACATAAGAGCACTTGTTCCAGTAAAGAATGGGCGAATTGGTATGTGCACAGATGCGAAACGAATCAACAAGAATATCACTACAAGAACTGCAGCAGCGGAAATGAAGCCTCCCCAAATCATAGAGTCAGCTCCGTTTGAAACTGCAAAGATTGCTTGATAGAAGATTACAGTTTCAGCGCCTTCGCGGAACACAGCAAGGAAACTCAATAACGCTAAAGAAACCAAGCTTCCCTTAGAAACTGCTGCCGTTGTTTGCTCACTAATATACTTATTCCATGCTTGCACTGAAGATCTAGAAATCATCCAGTTACTCGTGTAAAGCAGCATAAGCATTGCGAACAATGCAACAACGCCTTCTGTGATCTCCTGCTGCGGACCAGAGCCATTAAATAGCAAGCCGAATAGTGCAGCTACAGCAAGAGATGCCACAATTCCAGACGCAATACCTAGGTAAATATACTTCACCATATTCTTGTGACCGGATTTAACAAGGTAAGCAATAATTGCTGCAACAACTAGCAGCGCTTCCAAACCCTCACGAAGCAAAATCACGAAAGCTTGACCAAATGAGCTAGTTATGAATTGCATAAATGGATTTGCGCTTGAAGATGCACCTTTGTCTAATTTTGCTGCGTCTTCAATAAGCATCGCTTTAAGATCCGTTACGAACTTTTTAGCTTGCTCAATAGTTCCGCCGTTGTTCATTGTTTGGCGGCACTCTTTGAATTGATATTCGACAGTCGAAACGCGACTTCCGCTTATTGCATTCATCACGTTCTTCTCGAAACCAAGCTTTTCATAATACTGGTAATAGGCTTCGTTAATTAAATCAACTGCAGCTGCTACTTGAGTTTTATTACCTTTTGCAGACTTGTATTTTGCAACAGATTTGTCGAGAATAACATTCATTTCTCGAGCAACTTGACCCCACGTACGACCATTGCGTCCAAGGTTTTTCTTTTTTGCAGCATCTAGCTTTTTGCGCTCTGCTTTAATTTGCGCACGCAACTTTTGCGCATAAACATTTGGCTTATCCACTTTTAAGTTGGCATCGAGACTAGATGCAGTTTGTGCAACATCCGCTGCAAGAGCCGTTGAAACAGCACTTATTTGTGAACCTTGATTTTGCTGGTACACAAGCGTTTGCAGCTGCTGGAATTGATTGCTTTGCGCTTGAACTTTATTCTGACCAAAAGTATCTCGAACAGCAGTAATCATGTTAGAAGCAACGTAAACGGAATTGTATGCTGCTTCAAATCGAGTTGCAGCTCCAGAATTATTGCCACTATTGTATTCTGATTGACCTTGTAGCAATTCATTGTCGATTGCTTTAGAAACTTCTGTCCAGCTAGTATACGAACGATCTGCATCTGTTGCAAAAGCTGGAATAGTTGTAGCAAACGAGCTCACTATGCAACCTACCAACATGCACACAGCCAGAATCAGTGCAGCCGAGTCACGAATAATTCGGCGCACTTTTACACACGCGCGCATAACATCTCCTCGCGTTCTTCCGCGTCTTCTTGCGATTCCGCACTTCTCACGCGTTTTACGCCTTTTGCGTTAACGCATTTCCTGCATATCTACGCGCTCTACCCCAAATTGAGCGCACCCAACTAAAACTTGCCATTACAAAGGCCCCACAGGTACATAATATCGACATATCATGTAGATTGATATAGTTCGGCGCAAAAAACACGCAAATATTACAAAAATGATATTGATAACGAGAATTATCTTTCGTTTTTACTAAAGCCGACAAGCCCAACAAACTCATTAAACATGTTTCTCATACTTTCCACAATGCGACTTTTCTTCTCAGCGCGCGCCTTAGCCGCAGCGCCAAATCTGCTCATTCTAGGCATTAAATCATTAATGTCTGTACCAAGCTCACTCACTTCGCCAGCGCTAAAAGATTTCTCCATAAACTTGCGAGTCAAAGCATCGTTTAATCCTTCGCTTTGCACGAGTTGCGCCAAATCATGATTATACTTTTTCTCAACATACTCGCTCCAGCAATCAACAATACTCACCTTGTTGCCGTTAGAATCGTAAACAGTAATGTCACCTTCAGAATCTACAAGCTTCCCAAGCTCCTTCTCGTTAAGCTGCGCAATAAACCCTTCAATAAGCTTCTTTTTACTACGCAACTGCGGGCTAGAGTCAACTGCCACCTTAATAGAAGCAAGAACATTTTTATCCTTACAATGCTTGCTATGGTAATGTTCTACTAACATCAAAATGTAGTCAATATTTACTTCTACTTGGCGCACAAGCTCCATCTCAAACACAACATCGTCCGTAATGTTTGCAATATCGCCTTTTTGCTCTTTGCGCTTCCATTCTTCATGCAAATCCTGGTAATGCCCCAAGTAATCTTGCATATCGCGCTCTTTGATTATCTCGTTGCCTTCAAATTGATCGAAAGCTTTCAGCATGTTACGCAATCGCAGAATATTACCAAAAAGCGATATAAACTTTTTCTGATTCTCTTCTCCAACAATGTTGAAGCCTTGCAGTGGATACTTTTCCATAAGCTCATTTACTAAATCACTGTATCCACAACGCTCAATTCCTTTAGCGTCAACGTAACCGTTGTAAATCTGCTCAAACGTAGGGCAAAGCACAATACCTTGCGCATCTTTATCTCCAAAAAGAGCTACCGCTTCGTCAACTTGATAGCTCAAATCCCTAAAGCACACAATGTTTCCAAATGTTTTAACGGAATTTAAGATTCGATTTGTGCGCGAAAACGCTTGAATAAGCCCATGCATGCGAAGATTTTTATCTACCCAAAGCGTGTTCAAAGTTGTTGCATCAAAACCAGTTAGAAACATGTTGACTACAATCAAAATGTCAATTTCCTT
Organism: Gardnerella sp. 26-12; assembly: GCF_001660745.1. Classification (NCBI taxonomy): domain Bacteria; kingdom Bacillati; phylum Actinomycetota; class Actinomycetes; order Bifidobacteriales; family Bifidobacteriaceae; genus Gardnerella; species Gardnerella sp. 26-12. The sequence continues at coordinate 2,137 of NZ_LWSR01000112.1, read as the reverse complement.
ATTTTTCATGCGAATTGAAACGTCTTTGTAATAGTTTTGGAATTTGTTATTTGACGCATCATACGCAGTATTAAACATTTCGTTATAGTCTTTTATTGCGCTTTCCAAAAATTCTTGCGAATTTGCGTCTAGCTTTGCCGTGCTTTCTGAATTTTCTTCTCCAAGAGAACCCATGCCGTTGGCGTACGCCGAAGAATCTGACTCACCCTCGTTTACTGCATAGCTGAAAATAGTTGCTACTTTTAAGCGTTCGCTTGGAGGCAGATTTTGCTGCTGCTTTTTGAACTCGTTGTAATACGCTTTTGCAAGAGGAATGTCTGCAACAGCAAAGATTGAATTAAAGCCGTTTATGTCAACTTCTTCAGAAGATTTTTTAGTCTCTAAAGTATTATGCTTATCTGCAGCAAGTTCTTTAACGTTAATAATGCGCTTGTATTTGTAAGTCTTCTCGTTGCGATACGTTTTTTGAGTAAAATGCTCAATAATGTATTGAACAACATTATGCACGCGATCTTTATGCCTAATTACATCTGGTCGATTAATATCTTTAACCAATTCGTCGGTTGCTTTTTCCAGCTCGCTCGACGTTTTTACAGTAGCAACGTATTCCACGCGGAATGGCAACACGTTTTTATCGTTAATCGCGTTAATGATTGTGTACGTATGCAAGCACGGTCCAAAGGTTTGCTCGGTTGTGGAAAGATGCGCAGCGTCGGAGCCAGCAGCGTTCGCTTCAAAAATTGGCGTGCCAGTAAACCCAAAAAGCAGAGCATTTTTAAAGTGTTTTACAATATCTGCATGCATGCCTCCAAACTGGCTTCTGTGGCATTCGTCAAAAATAAACACTATGCGCTTTTTGTAAATTTCATGACTTGGGTTGTTGCTTATAAATTTACTAAGCTTTTGAATAGTGGTTATAATAAGCCTGCATTCTTCCGTATTGTCTTCTAGCTGTTTTGTAAGCACAGCTGTTGAAGTGTTACTATTTGCGGCTCCTTTTTCAAACCTGTCGTATTCTCTCATTGTTTGATAGTCAAGATCTTTACGGTCTACAACAAACAAAACTTTGTCAACAAGATTATTGCCTTCTGCGTCTTTCAAAGCTTTTACTAGCTGCGATGTTTTGAAGCTAGTTAGCGTTTTACCAGATCCAGTAGTATGCCAAATATATCCGCCCTTTTGACGCTCTGCTGCCGGCATTTTGCTCGCATTAGCAAACATGTATTTTACGCGATTCACTATGTTTTCTGCTGCAGTAATCTGGTATGGACGCATAACCATCAAGCAATCTTCTGCATTAAAAACGCAATATTTTGTGAGAATGTTAAGAATTACGTGCTTTGCAAAGAAGGTTTTAGCAAAATCGCATAAGTCGGAGATTATAGTGTTTTGAGCATCGGACCAATAGTTTGTAAATTCAAAACTGTTACTTGTTGTGCTTTTGCTAGATCCTTTACTTTTCTGCTCGTTGTACGCATTATTGCGAGTTGAGTTGGAGTAATACTTTGTTTCAGTGCCGTTTGAGATTACGAAAATTTGCACGTATCCAAATAGTCCGCTTCCAGCCCAAAATGAGTCGCGAGCATAACGGTTAATCTGATTGAACGCTTCTCTAATAGGCACACCTCTGCGCTTTAGCTCAATATGAACCATCGGCAAGCCGTTTACTAGAACAGTCACATCGTAACGATTGCTACGCGCAGGGCCATTTGCATCATTATTGTTTGCATTATCGTTTGCGTTAACAGCATATTGGTTGATTACTTGCACAATATTCTTGTGAATATTTTCTTTGTCAATAATAGTAATGTTCTTATCTACGCCGTCATCTTTTTTGAGTATTTTAACGTTATCTCGCTGAATAGTATCTGTTTTCTTAACTATATCGTCAGTGCTGTTTGCAATATTTTCTTTGAAAAATCTTTCCCACTCGTCATTCGAAAAATGGTAGTCGTTGAGCTTTTCGATTTGCACGCGAAGATTTGCTATAAGATCTTTCTCGCTGTGAATGTGAGCGTACTCGTAGCCTTGGGATTGCAAAATGTTAATGAACTCTTCTTCGAGCTGCGCTTCGCTTTGATAGCTGCCGTCGTTGCGCGCGCTTGGCGCTGTCTCTTATACACATCTCCGAGCCCAC
>NZ_LWSR01000111.1:0-5306 GCF_001660745.1 Gardnerella sp. 26-12 | reverse complement strand
CAGTTTATAGAAATATTTATTACAACAGGTTCAGGAATAAGCGTTACACCAAACTTACTTTGCACACCACGGATAATAGTTTTTGCCAAATTTGCAATATCGTCACAAGAAGCATTATTACGATTGGTAAGTGCCAAAGTATGCAATGAAGAAAGCCCCGCAGGCGAAGGTTTCCCATTTTCTATAAGCCTAAAACCCTTATGGAATCCAGCATGGTCAATAAGCCAAGCTGCAGAAGTCTTTATACCATGCGATCCATCTTGCATAATTGCATCAAATTTAGGAGCATCTTCTGGCAAAGTATCGGCTTCACTAGTACTAAGTATTGGATTCATAAAGAAACTACCGCAACTATGACGATCACTGTAAATATTATCGCCCTCTAAAAATTCGCCAGTAACATAGTCTTCACTTTGCAATCGCAAAGCAAATTCAACACCTTCAGCACACTTTGTACCACGCATCCACAGCTTATCGTAACGAGAAGCATCCTCAAGCATGCCTTTAGAGGCACGAACGCGCAAAACTTCACGACGTATTGCTGCTGTTTGCATGCGCTCACCCAATTCTACGTGCAAAGCATTAGCTAATTGCGAATGAGAGACAATGCCGGTTGAATTATGTTTCAAACAAAAAGTAACAGACAGCACAACGTAACGAGGAGTAGGAAAATACGAGTCCGCAGGAACTCCTACTGAAGAGTACATGCTTTTTTTAAGCAATGAAGTGCGATACCCAAAATTTAAAGCATCCTTCTGCAACTCCATAGTTGATTTTGTTTTGCGGTCCCAGACTTCTACGGAAGTAACACTTTGAGATACTTCTTGACCATAAGCGCCAATATTTTGCACAACAGAAGCCCCAACAGTGCCAGGTATGCCAGAAAGACCTTCTACACCCTCTAAGCCAAGAGAAATTGTATGGGAAACAAAATCATCCCAATTACAACCAGCTTCAGCATTGATATGCACTAAATGAGCACCACTTTGCAAATCAATGCCATCTTCTGAAGGTGCTGCTTCATCAAGCACATGAATATCACGTCTAGCATCTCGCACAACAACGCCATTGAAGTTCTCATCGCTAACAAGCATATTAGAGCCGCCACCGATAACGCATAAAGGCAGACCAAGCTCATCAGCATCTTCTACCGCTTCAATAACAGCAACGCGACTTTTTGGCTCTATAAAACGCGCAATTTTGCCACCTACGCCAACAGTTGTTATATCTGCAAAGGATGGATTATTTACTAAAGATGCTTGCATACTCATGGTTTAAATATTAACAGCAATAAATAACAAAAACCCCGCATTAAGCGGGGTAATAAGCATAAAATCTGCGCAACTAGCAATAAGCTTAAACAAGCCAAAATCGTGAGCGCAGTAAGCTGAAGATTCAGCGAGTCTCGCGATGAAGCGTATGCTTGCCACAGCGTGGGCAGAACTTGTTCAACTCAAGACGATCAGGCGTATTGCGACGATTCTTCGTCGTGATGTAATTACGCTCTTTGCACTCCGTGCATGCCATCGTAATGCCCGGACGGATGTCGGCGCTCTTGCTTGCCATTTCGTTCACCTCTACAATTCATTATTGGCCAGCCAGTCTCCTACTGGCCGTTGTAGCGAGGAAGAGACTCGAACTCTTGACCTTACGATTATGAGTCGTACGCTCTAGCCAGCTGAGCTACCCCGCCAGAGAGCCTCGAGTGAGAATCGGACTCACGACCTCTTCCTTACCAAGGAAGTGCTCTACCACTGAGCTATCGAGGCGTGGCGGGTAGTGGATTCGAACCACTGAAGCACGAAGCGGCTGATTTACAGTCAGCTCCCTTTGACCACTTGGGAAACCCGCCAGCAGTCTCCGTAAGAAGTGAACTTCAAACGGCAACTTTGTTATTTTGCCACGAAATCGCGACTAATGCAAGATTAAGACACGCCGAAAGCAAAACTTTTATGCAAAAAGCTAGTTATTTAGCGAAAAACCTTCGTTTTTTAAATTTTCGCAAACTGTCAAAACCCTGTCATTAGCCTCACGCTCGCCGATACTAATGCGAATACCTTCACCAGCAAAAGCGCGAACAGACAATCCTGCAGCAATAAAATGTTCTGTTGCCCGCTCGGTATCTGCCCCAAATGGCATCCAGAAGAAGTTTGCATACGCATCTTCAATATTCCAACCTTGCTCGCGCAAAGCTTCAAGAATGCGCTCACGCTCAGCAACAAGAGATGCAACACGAGTACTCATCTCCTTGCTTGCGTCATCTTCCAAAGAAGCCAAAGCTGCGACCTGCGCTATTTGAGACACTCCAAATGGCACAGCAACTTTACGCATAGCATCTACGACTTCAGCCGGAGCAATACCATAACCAATGCGCAAACCTGCCAATCCATAAGCCTTGGAGAACGTTTGAGCAACAACTACATTTGGATACTCATGGTACAGTTTTATGCCATTTGCAGTGCCTTTTGCTGTGTTAAACTGCACATAAGCTTCGTCAATAAGTACAAGAACGTCGCTTGGCACAGCATCTAATACCTTGCGAGCTTCCTCCTCGCTAAGTGAAGCAGAAGTTGGATTATTAGGATTATTCAAAATAACCAAACGCGTGCGATCGCTAATAGCCGCAATCATAGCGTCAATATCATGGGAATCATCAGCACGGTTAGGAATCTGAACGCTTGTAGCACCAGCTCCAGTCACAATAATCGGATAAGCTTCAAAGCTTCTCCAAGGATATATGACCTCATCTCCCGGACCTGCAACCAAGTCAACAAGCTGCGTAATAACTTCCGTAGAGCCGCAACCAAGCACGACTTCGTCTGCAGTCACACCAAAACGCTTGGCAAGTTCTTCAACAACTTCTGTGCCACACATATTAGGGTAACGGTTTATTACATTAAGAGCGCGATTTGAAATCGCTTCTTTTACGCTTTGCAAAGGCTCATAAGGATTTTCGTTACTAGAAATCTTATACGCACGAATGCCGTCCAATTTAGGAGCTGGCTTACCCTGCTTGTAGCTAGGAATTGTATCTACAATATTGCGGTGTTTGTATGTCATACTTCTCCATCATACTCCACACATGCCTTAACTGTGCAATAGCAAAAATCCGACCAAAACCTTACAACCACGTAAAGTTTCTGCCGCCTATCCAAATATTCCACAGACATTCTTACGTACCGCAATAAAAAACGCTGGGAACAACGTTTCCGTCATTTCCAGCGTAAGTTTTATTGTTTCAACCGGCTAAATACTAGCCAAGAATTGCAAGCACATCACGAGAAGACACGATTAAGTAGTCCTCACCTTCATAATGCACTTCAGTTCCGCCGTACTTGGAATAAAGGACCTTGTCTCCAACCTTAACATCCATAGGAATGCGCTCGCCCTTATCGTCGCGACGACCAGGACCTACGGCAAGAACTTCACCCTGCTGTGGCTTTTCCTTGGCATTATCTGGAATATACAAGCCAGAAGCAGTCTGAGTTTCCGCTTGAGCTTGCTTAACAATAATCTTATCCTCCAACGGTGTGAGCTTAATCGACACTGTTGCCACCCCTTTCATAAGAGATACTATTTCGTACGCAAGAAACAATCCGACGAGGCTGACGATCACGTCCGCAACCGCACTTACGCTCTATGTCTCATAATACCGCGAATTTAGCACTCTAACAACTCGAGTGCTAATCTTTTAAGAAAATTTTTAGAAAACTCTTAAATCATGCATTTCGACGAGCAAGAACATCATGCAAATTTGCCACGCCGAGTGAGTCTTCAGAACTCTCTGGAGCATCCACTTCGCTCACTTTTTCTTTTTCGTGGAACTGAGAAGAGTTTGTAGCAGCAAAATTAGCAGCGTCATTGGCATTATCAACATTAGCAACTGGTACAGCTTTAACTACTTGCTTAGTTGACTTAATTTCCAAACTTTCTGGAGTACGAGATGCTAAATTAGCATTACCTGAATCAGACTTAGTTTGTGAATCAAGCGAGAACGAAATTAAATCTTGATTAGACTGATAGTTTTGCTCCGAAGCCACAAAAGCGTTAGAAGAATCGTATGCGTCTTTATTTTCCGCCTCAACGATATTAGACTCTTTAGATTCAGATTCTTCTTTATACAAACGCTCACGCAACGCTGCATTGCGCTCTTGCTCCGCACGATGTAACGCAACACGAATTTCGCTCTGCTCCATAACCGAAGTTTCAGTATTGTCACGAGACGCATCATTTCGAACAGGCACTACAGTCTGAGATACAGAATATTCAGCACTGTCGTTTTGAGAAATCGCATCACTACTGTTGATTTCTCCATTAAAATCAGAATCAGATGCAGAAGAATAATCTTTCAACTGGCGTATAACAGCACTATTGTGGCGTTCGCACAGCTCATCCTCAGCTTTGCATTTCGAAGCAGCGCGCATTGTTGCAATACGCGCCTCCCAAGCACGAGCATGCTTAGAAGCACGAGCTCCAAAATAAAGCACTACTGCCAACATAGCTCCAGGAATAAGAGCAAAAACTGGAGAAAATATACCAGAGCATCCTGCTAAGAATACGACAAAAGTCAAGGCAGCAAGCGCAACTACCAACACACAACGACGGCGTATTGCAGCACGCCTAGCAGCGCGAATGCGCGCAATATATTCAGGAGTTAATGTTCGTTTTTGTTGTGTCGGTTGCATACAAGCCCCTTTTGCCAACATACTAGTACCGTCGCAAATGCGCGCAGTACTCCACTCACCTACAAGATGAAGTGTTGGTGAAAACCTATCCTCGCGATGTTCAAGCATAGACTTCATGCCGTTAACCGTGCGTTTAGGCAACCACCCGAACCATAAGGCTACGAGGATGACTAATACGAGTACCGCACTCACCGATTCATAACCCATAAGTATTAATATAAAGAAGTCATAGGATGTGTAGCAACATAAACATTTCGGCGTGTCGCCAAAATGTGGGATTATTGCGCGCGACATCACACAATATGCTGTGCCGCAATCATTCACTAAGCAAATTTAACACCTATAATAACTGTCATAGTATGTACTAGGATATGTGAAGGAACAGTAAGCTGCTACTTATGTGCTCGTGTAACTTCGGAGGGACTTTTGCCTACTTATCATTATCGTTGCAAGCAATGCGGATACGATTTTTCAGAACATCAATCATTTTCAGATGACCCTATTACCATTTGCCCTCAGTGCGGAAAAGATGCAGTGCACAAAGTGTACTCTGCTCCTCCAATCAACTTTAAAGGCAAAGGCTTTTATCGAACCGATAAATGATTTTGTAAAATTATAAAT
>NZ_LWSR01000110.1:0-5429 GCF_001660745.1 Gardnerella sp. 26-12 | reverse complement strand
AGATGTGTATAAGAGACAGCTAGCAGAGGGATGATTACGGTTTCTGGTTTATCGTCATTTTTTTGCGTATTTCTTTCTGTATCTTCAGAAAGTTTTGAGTCCGAAGAAGTCTCGTTTGCGCTATCAACCTTACTGTCACGCTCAACTATAACTTCATCCTTAACCTCAGAATCATTGTTGTTCTTGGCGTCCTTAGCTTCCTCATTGCTACCAGCGTTACTAACGTTTTCATGCTCAGCACTAGCATTGCTATCGGCAGATTTACTCATTGCAGTTTGCACAATAGTTTCTGCGGTTTCGTGTACTGTTTGAGTTTTTACATGAGTAATTACTTGAGTTGCTGTGTCGTCAGCGAGTTGTGCTGCTTTTTCAGCCTCCTCAGCGTTAGCTGCGTGTGTGCCAGCATATTGAACTTTGCGCTCATGAGTATCGTCGCTTATAGTTTTGTTGCTATCGTAAGTCTCGTCTTGAGTGTTATTTAATTCAGTATTTCTTTCTGAAGTAATGTCTCGCTCATGAGTTTCGTCGCTATTTCCAGTGTTTAGTTGGTTTTCAGTAGAATTATTCTTAGAAATTTGGCGACTTTGCGTATTGTCATTTTCAAGAAGCGTTCCAACTGTAATAGTCGAGACGGGATTTCCTGCAGCACGACCAGTTTTAGCAGTTTGTGCATTGCTAATACGACTAAGCTCGTGCGCTAAACGCTCAACTTGAGCCTTAAAACGCATAATACTAGTGTTATCTGCACGTTGCAAAGCTTGAACAAAATCGCCAACTTGTTCCATTTGCAGCCACAAGTTTGCGCGAAGCATAATCAAACTATCTAAACGAGAACCCATAATTCTACCGTATGCAGAAAGCACTGCGTTTCGGCGCTGCTCGTTAAGTTTTGCAAAAATCCAAGCCAAATCGCGCGCAGGATCGTTAATTTGCATTCTTTGCCAATTTGTCACAGCAGTAATTGTTGAGCCAGCAAACAAAATGTCGCCATCCATAAAACCGCCGTGTACTGGGCAAGTTTCAAATGACCACAATCCTTCAGTTTCCAACACTCTTGACCAACTGTCAGTAATTTCGGTTGGAATATGACCGGCTTGACGAAGTCTTTTAATCCAACCGGTTAACTGTGCGCGAATTTGACCAGTAGTAAAAGCAGAGTATTTTCCGCGCGTTACGAAAGTAGGGCGCAGGCGATGAATAGCGCCGATTGCAGTTCCAACATTTGCGCAATCGTCAGTAGTAAGAAGACGCAAGTCGCGAGCGCTACCTTCAAGATGTTCGCAAATAAGCACAGTGTCTTCATCGTTGTTGTTGGCAATAATGCTTGACATTCGTATAGATTGCTGTTGTGTAGATTGCTGTTGTACGTATTGCTGAGTGCCAGCAACTGTAGAATTTTCATCGGTTACATTATTTGCAACATTTCCAGCGTTATTATTAGCATCTTCGCGTTTTCCTGGCATAAACGTGAGCATAGTGTCGTAAGCGAATCCCAAAGCTGCCAAATCTTTACTGTGCTCAAGAGTCCATGCTGCACGAGCCCGGTCATGCAAACGCTTGCGACCTTTACTATCCGCACTGATAAAAACGTCGTAAAGCTTACCGGAAATATCTTGCACAACGGCGTGAGAAATTCCAGCCGCGGTATCAGTGGCATTAACTTGCTCACTTTGGCGTGTTCCTGCAAACTGTACTTCGGGCATGGCTGCAGATGCCAGTGCTGCCAACTTGAATCTACTGAGTTGTGTCACACTCCCACAGTAATACAAAGCACCGAAATTTTGCCAATTTTTTGTAAGTTATACACATATTTTTATTCTTGTTGCGTAAGCGTTGTTATTGCTGCAACAATAGAATTATGAATTCTTCACCAGAACCTTCGCAAGTGACTTCTAAAACTTCTCAAGTGACTTCTCCAGAAGCACTTTTAGACGGGTTGGATAATTCGCAACGCGAAGCTGCTACCGCACTAGAAGGGCCAGTGCGCATTATAGCTTGTGCAGGAGCTGGTAAAACGCGCACTATTACGCGCAGAATTGCGTATGCTTGCGCTACTGGTAAGTGGGATCCTGAAAGAGTTTTGGCAGTTACTTTTTCTGTAAAAGCAGCTGCGGAAATGAGATCGCGTATTGAGGCTCTTGGTGTAAGTAATGTTGGATGCGTCTCAACATTTCATTCTGCGGCTTTGCAACACATTCGCAGCGTGTGGAACGACGTCTGTTCAGCACAATTTCCATCAATTATGAATGATTCTCAGCAAATCATAGCTTCTGCGCTTAAGCGTTATCCGGATTTTGCGGATATGACTTTGTTGCAAACTCGCGATATTTTGGCAGAAATTAATTGGGCGAAAGTTTCGCTTATTGCGCCTGACGATTACTTGCGTGTGTGCGCTTCTACGCACCGTTTGCCTCCTGCAGGTTTAGAGCCGCAGCAATTTGTCGATATATATGAAGCTTACGAAACCGAAAAAAATGCGCATAATTGCATCGATTTTAACGATATTCTTCTACTTTGCTGCCATATTTTACGAAATTTTCCGGAAGCTGCAAACCGTATTAAGCAATCAATCGGATGGATCACAGTTGACGAATATCAGGATGTGTCTCCTTTACAGCACGAATTGTTGCGATTATGGATGGGGCAGAACCGCGATATTTGCGTAGTGGGCGATCCTGCGCAAACAATCTACTCGTTTGCAGGTGCGAATAGTTACTATTTGCTTTCATTTCCGCAAGAATTTGCTCCTCTTGGAGCAGATATTAGTTTGAATACCGACTACCGCTCCACAGAACGCATAGTAGGTCTTGCTAATAGAGTGCTTGCGGCTTCTGCGCATAAAAAGGATTACGTAAAAGTTAAGGCGGCAACAAAAGGCGGCGTTCGTGTTAGCCAGCAAGTTTTTGCAACCGATGTTGAAGAAGCTTTGGGTGTAGTTGAGCAAATTGCAAAACTTGTAAAAAGCGGCGTTGCGCATCTTGGGGAGTGCGCAATACTAACGAGAACCAATGCTCAACAGCAAGTAGTTTGTAAAGCGTTAAAAGCAGCAAAACTTCCGTATCGCGTGAGAAAAGACGTGGGGTGGCAGCGAAATGTTTTAGAGGATGCGCAAAGCTACGGTTCTCAAGGTATTTCTGACATTTTTGCATCTTCTAATATTTCAACTGTTACTGTTTCAACTATTCATGCTGTTAAAGGTTTAGAGTTTGCGCATGTTTACGTAATTGGCTGCTCTGAAGGGCTTATTCCTTTTGGCTCTACGACTGATGACAGTGCTTTGGAAGAAGAGCGCAGACTTATGTACGTTGCAATAACTCGCGCAGAAAAGACTTTGCATCTTTCTTACGCTTCTAGAAAAGACAGTGGAACTGGCATGAATCGCGTGCCTAGCCGCTTTCTGGCTTAATCTCGCGGCATAAATTTTACGCTCGTGTAAAGTTTTGGTCGTTTTTGGTTGAGACCGACCTTTTCTTTACACAGTTGCACAGTTTATGCCGTTTTGAGCGTTGATGTCGATTATTCAGCTGGATTGTTATTGAATCAGGAGTTTTACAAGAGTTTTATTCGCCGTCAGCATCAGTTTCGTCGGAATTGCCGGATTCGTTGCCAGCTTCGCTACCGGATTCGTCGCCAGTTTCGTCGCCAGTTTCGTTACCGGTTTCGCTGTTTTGCTTCTTTTGGCGTGCATCCTCTTCCAAAAGCTTGCTAAGTTCAGCATCCCAATCATTTGTGCCTAAATCGTCTTCTGTTAATTTTTCAAAAGATTTTTCGATAGGCGCATTTTCGATAGCGTTAGCAGTATTTTTGTTACTTTCGTAACTGTCTGCACTTTCGTGACTTTCGCTAGTTTCGCTAGTTTTTTCAGTTGCTTCACTAGTTTGGTTAGACTGAGTTTCTATTGCATTTTTTGCAGCAGTTTTCGTTGCATCCTCCGCATCGATTTCTTTCGTAACTTCGTCACCTGCGTTACCTGCGTCACCAGCTTTACTTTCGTTACCAGCTTTACCTTCATTACTAGCGTCTTTCGTAACTTCGCTAGCTTCCGGCAAAGTTGGCAACAAATCTGGATGACTCCACAAGCTATCTCGCTCTTCAATACCGCGCTCGCGAGTCAACTTTTCCCACAATTGCGATGCCTCGCGCATACGGCGAGGGCGCAAATGCAAACCAAGTAACGATTCAAACGTCACTTCTGCAGGTCCTCCTGCAGCTCGCTCGCGACGCATCATCTCTCGCAACTGCTCAATGTGCACAATATGAGCCATTCCAGACTGCCATGTAACGCAATCAACCCAACCTTCAACAAGTGCAAGCAAAGTTTCCAAACTGTGCAAAGCTTGACGCTGCTCCTCAGAATCATTGCTGCCAATATTTTGCAAATTAACAGCTCCTGAAATTGCTTCCGGATTCATTGTTTCCACGTCGCGAAGCTGTTCTTCCATAGCCTCTAAATCAATACTTATTCCGTTTGCGTACTTAATAATCAGTGCTTCAAATCGTGGCATAAGCCATGGCACGGATGCAAATAATCTTGCGTGTGCAGCTTCTCGCAAAGCCAAATAATTCATGACTTCTGTAACATCCAACTCCCACACTTTTGCATACTCAATGCAGTTGTATGGAATTAATCCGCCTGCAGGATTTTGCAACAGCGCAAGACCTTGATCAAAACTGCCGTGTACTTCGTGTGAAAGTGCTCCAGCTGCTTGACCCAGTTGCATAGCAAACGAAGTGTTTCCAAGCAGTTTCATGAGTTGCGCTGGATTATTCATTCCTTCAGGCAACGGAATCGGCACAACTCCTGCAAATAATCCTTTTACTTCAGCATTATCCACATCTCGGAATCGCTCTTCAATAACAGAAGTGAGTGCTTCATTTACTGATTTTGCAACAGGATTAGCGAATTTAACCCAAGCTTCAAGCGTTTTTTCTACCCAATCAGCTCTAGACAATACTTCTGGCGTTCCAGGAGCAGGATTGAAATTGCACGTTATATCTAGCCATAAGTTCGCTTGGCTTAAAGCTCTTCGTGTGGCATCTGCTACGTCTGCATTTACATTTCCTTGATCGCCATTAGCGTGCTGTAAAGCAATAGATTGCGCTAACTTGCGATTAATTGGCCCTTCTTCAAGTGTTGCTTCCATTTCGTACGGATTATTAAGACCGCCTGCACTAAAAGCTTGCATCATTCCGCGAACTTCGTCTGGTTTAGGAAGCTTATCTGGATTCTGATTTAAGAGTTGTTCGCGTAGCTCAAACGGAAGCTGATCAAGTTGTTTCCATGCTTCTTCTCCTTGTATTGGCCCAAAGCATTCAATGAGCCATTGGTGAATTGCATCGTCATTCATGAGCGTATCCTTCTCGTGCCACGTGTTGCATAATTTACAGTTTTTATTTTTATACGTTTCGTATCTGCACGTATTTGTACG
>NZ_LWSR01000011.1:0-24442 GCF_001660745.1 Gardnerella sp. 26-12 | reverse complement strand
ATATAAAATAAATCAACGAAGGAGGCGAAAGTTATGCAAAGCAATCAATCGACTAAAACTATTCGCGTAGGTCTACTTGGGGCTGGAACTGTTGGGTCTCAAACAGCGCGACTAATAGTTGAACAGTTCAATGAGCTTAAGAAGCGAACTGGTGCTGAGATTGAGCTCGCAGCAGTTGCGTGCTTACGCCCAGCGGAAGTTAATGTGCCTTGGATTAAGCGCGATTTGCTAACTACAGACACCGCCTCTTTATGTACTCGCGAAGACATTGATATTATAGTCGAGCTTATTGGCGGACTTGAGCCGGCACATACCTTTGTAAAAAGCGCGCTGAGCCACGGAAAATCCGTTGTAACAGCTAACAAAGCACTTCTTGCAAAGTTCGGTCCGGAATTATACGAGTGTGCAGAAAGTCACGGAGTTGACTTGTACTTTGAAGCGTCTGTTGCAGGAGCGATTCCTATTCTTCGTCCGCTTCGAGAGTCTCTTATTGGTGACGAAATTACGCAAATTTTTGGCATAGCAAACGGCACTACAAACTATATTCTTGACGAAATGACAGTGCGAGGACTTGATTTTGATTCGGCTTTGCGCGCAGCTCAAGAAAAAGGCTACGCGGAAGCGGATCCAACCGGAGATGTTGAAGGATTCGACGCTGCAAATAAGGCTGCTATTCTTGCAACTCTTGCATTCCAAATGCCGGTAAGTATTGACGATGTTTCCGTTGAGGGAATTAGCGCGATTACGGCTGAAGATATTGCGGCAGCGAGCGCGGAAAAGCGCGTGATTAAGCTTCTTGCGGCAGTTGAGAGGCACTGCGACGACGATGGCGACGGCGAGCCAAACTCGTATGGAGGAGTAAGCGTTAGTGTGTATCCTGCGCTTGTTGGTGCGGAACATCCTTTGGCATCGGTTCACGGCAGTTTTAACGCTGTATTTGTTAAGGCTCAAGCTGCAGACGACTTAATGTTCTACGGACGCGGTGCCGGCGGCGCTCCAACAGCAAGCGCTGTTGTTGGAGATGTTGTTAGTGCGGCTCGAAATCTTGTGCGCGGATGCTCCGGTTTTGGCGTGCCAATGTACAACAAGTATGTGCCAGCTTCTAGTGAGCAGACTAGGGCAGATTTTGTGATTCGTTGCAATATGGAAGATACTTCTTTGGCTTTGCGCGGCGAAGTTATGGATGTTTTTGCAGGTCATGGTGTTGCGGCTGAGCGTTTGGCTTCGGCGTGCCAAGCTAAGTATGCGCAAACTGAAGCTGATTCGGATTGCCCACAGTGCGGTCTTGGTGGACCTGGCAGTGTGCGCGTGCTTGTGCGCGAATGTTCGGAAGCTGCAGTTCAAGCTATTTGTGAGGATTTGCAGAAGTTGGATGTTGTGTGTGGAAAGCCGCTAGTTTTGCGCGTTATAAAGTAGAGAAGCTGCAGGTGATCGTATGAAGCCAGTGTGTAACAGTGTTTCCGTGCGCGTGCCAGCGACTAGCGCAAATCTTGGTTCTGGTTTTGATACAGCCGGTATTGCGCTTGATTATGCGGATTCTTTAGTTTTTACTCTGGATGATAATCATTCTAAAAATTCGCTTGATTCGCTCGATTATGCTGGAAACGTGCGCGTAATTATTCACGGCGAAGGCGAGGATACGCTTCCAAAAGATGAAACGCATCTAGTTGTAGCGACTTTTCGCAAAGCTTGTAAAATATTTGGTCTGCCAAACTTGCGATTTACGTTAGAAGCGCATAATCGGATTCCGCAAGCGCGCGGTATGGGCTCTTCTGCAGAAGCGATTGTTGCTGCAGTTGCTGCTGCTTGGGCTTTTGCGCACGAAGGTGATCTTAACCGCGAAGCAATTTTCGAAATCGCGGCCGCAATTGAAGGTCATCCAGACAATGTTGCTCCTGCAGTTTTTGGCGGTTTGACGATGAGCTGGAAGCTTGATGCTGGGGAAGGCAAAGGCTCTGTGCGCGTGGCTGGAGATTGCGAAGCTCCGCTTTCTACCGGTTTTCATACTGTACGATACAAAGTTTCGCAAGATATTTCCGTGTCTGTATTCGTTCCTGATTTCGAGCTTTCTACAGAGCTTGCTAGGCGCGCGCTTCCAGCAAAAGTGCCGTATGGTGACGCAATATTTAACGTGTCGCGAGTTGCAATGCTACCGGTTGCTTTTGGTGAGTTAAATAGCGATTCTGAAAATGAATTAGGCACAGTAAAATCTGATATTTCGAGAAATGCGTTACTTTTTGCAGCAACTCAAGATGCTCTTCATCAACCGTATCGTGCAAATCTTATGAAAGATTCATGGAAGCTAGTGGAAACGTTGCGCGAGCATGGTTTTGCTGCAGCGATTTCGGGAGCAGGATCGTGCGTTGCTGTATTTTATGCAGGAGACGCTGAGTGCAACAAGAGTGCAGCTCAAAAAATCGACTCAATTGCTGAGCCGTGGCTTTCGCGGGCTGGCTGGCGTGTTTTGCATGTGCAGGTTGATTCTATTGGCGTTGCAATAACTCGCGAATAACCTATGTGAAGTTGTAATGAAGCAACAAGTCAATAAATTGTGGTACAATTAGTTAATGGTTATTAGATTTGATCCCAAATCTGCATACAAACATTTTGATGAAGATCATCTAAATGAGGAAGAGATGCGAAAAGCTATGGCTGAACCTATATGGTTTGCTTTAGTTAATCCTAATGATGTGTCAAATCCGCCTAGTTCAAACGGAACATTCGTTGCGCTAGTCATATGTTTAAGGCATCCAGGTGCGTGGAAGGATGATTTAATTGAAGTGCTTGCAAGACCTCAAGGTAAAGATTTTTTGGTGTTTCACGTAGAGCATCTGACTGATAAATGGTTTAAATATTGGAAAAGATGGGGCAAATGAGGTGAGTGAAATGGATATGTATGAGAATTTAGCTGATGAAAATGTGTCTGTTCCAAATAATCCTCCTGTAATGCAATTTTCTGGCGAAGAAGCTGCAAAAATTATGCAAACTTTGCTTTCTGAAGATTCTGATGCAACTGAAATATTTGCATCCTTATCTGGACCAGGAAGACCAAATTCAAAAGAAAGGCGCGAAAGCAGTGTTCAAGAGCGTTTTCGTGTACCTAAATCTTGGAGTGAATATATTTCTCGCGCTGCTAAAAGAGATGGCATGCCAAATAAAAGCAAGTATTTACAGTCTTTGATTTTGAGAGATGCTCAGATGCATAATGAACAATGCCAGCTACAGGCAGTATTGCAGTAACCAGAAAATAGACTGTGTGAAGGATAAAAAGGAAGAGTAAGGTATGACAGTTTCGTTGATTTTGGCCTCACAGTCTCCAGCGCGTAGGGCTGTTTTGGCGGCCGCTGGCGTGATTCCGGTAATTCACGTAAGCGAAGTGGATGAGCCGGCGGCTTTGCGTGATGCCGCTAGTGAGCGAGGTACGAGCGTTGAGCAGTTGAACGTTGAGCAGCGAGTTTCTATTTTGGCTCGTGCAAAAGCTCAAGCTGTGTACCATGCGTGGAAGTGTGTGGCGGATGCGGCTGCTTCGGCTAGTGGCGATTTAGTTGTGGGGTATCCGCTGGAAGCTGAACCTGCGGGATCTGAATCTTCTGAATCTGCTGGTAATGCTTTAGCAAGCGATTCGCAATCAGACGTAACGCATAACGTAGATACGGCGCAAACTCGCGATTTTTCAGGCGTTACTGTTCCTACAAAAACTTTCGATATTCACGATTTTGCATATACGAGTAAATCTTCTCATGATTGTAGCGGTGTGCTGATTGTTGGCTGCGATTCCATGTTCTTACTCGATGGTGAGTGCTACGGAAAGCCGCATACTCCTGAAGTGGCATTTGAGAGAATCAAGCAGATGAGTGGAAAAACAGGACAATTGTGGACTGGTCACTGCTTAATCGACGCAAAAACCGGCAAAACTATTTGCAAAACAAGTCATGCAAGCGTAACTTTTGCGCAAATGAATGACGCGGAAATTCGCGCGTATGTAGCAACTGGTGAGCCTCTGGAAGTGGCAGGATCCTTTACGCTAGAAGGTTTTGGCGGAGCTTTTATTGAAAGCATTAATGGAGATCCTCACGGTGTTCTTGGAATCAGCTTGCCGCTGCTGAGACAAATGGTTTCGGAGCTTGGATACGCTTGGCCGGATTTGTGGAATAAGGAAAGCTTGGAAGAAACTGGCGAAAAGAATGATCCGACTTCCACGGAAGTGCCTAAAGAAAATGTGCATCAGCCGGGAGATGGCTGGGTGCATTGCGATTGTGGCCGCAGACATTGGGGTCATAACGGAGCTGCTGGAGTGCTGCTTGCTAGGCGAGATGCTGAAACTGGTCGCGTGACGCACGTTGTGATGCAACATCGTGCTCTTTGGAGCGCTGAAGGTGGCACTTGGGGCATCCCTGGTGGCGCAATTTCCGACGGAGAAAGCGCGATTGAGGGCGCGTTGCGTGAGTCTTTCGAGGAAGCAAATATCACTTCGGGAGATATTGAAGTTGTTGGAGCTTACCGCGAAGATCATGGAAATTGGTGTTATACAACGGTTTTTGCGTTTGAAAAGCCGGGGCATAGTGTGGATCCTTGCGCGCACGACGACGAGAGTATGGAAATTAAGTGGGTGCCGATTGACGACGTGCCTAAGCTGAAGCTGCTTACGGCAATGCGCACTGATTGGCCGTCGTTCCGCGCTCGTCTCGATTCTCTTGCCTCGATTCGCTAGTTGCGCAAAGGTAAGTGCGCAAAGATAGCTTCAATTTGGAAGTAGACTTCTAAGTATGAGTTAGTTTTGCGGAATTTGGAAGTAGACTTCCAACTTTTGCCATTTTGCACTAAACTTGGAAGTAGACTTCCAACTTGCGAAATTTTATTTAGAGTATTGTTTTGGGACTTAACTTTTTTATTTTATCTACGTGTTTGCGTTGCTTTTAATCTATGAAATCTTATAAAATACTACTTATGCGCTGGTGCATGCTAGTTTTCTGCTAGTTGTTAGATGTTTTGTGGCTTGTGCTTGATTTTGTAATTTTGCTTGTGATTCATGGGTTTTGTGTTAAGCGCATAGAAATAAAGTAAACAAATCAAATAAAGCAACTAATTGCGTAAATTTGCGTAAATATTAGGGGGCAATTATGTCTAATGCATCAAATATTAAAAAAGATATTATTACAGCAAAAGGCTTTACAATTCAGGTTTATACGGAAGATTTTAGGAATGATTACGTTAGTTTAACCGATATTGCGAGATATAAAAACAAAGAAGAGCCTAAAGATGTTGTTAAAAACTGGCTGAGAGTGAAGAATACTATTGAGTTCTTGGGATTGTGGGAGAGTATTAACAATCCTAATTTTAAAGGGGTCGAATTCGACTCCTTTAAGAATGAGGCTGGTTCTAATGCTTTTACTTTATCTTCTAAAAGATGGGTAGAATCAACAAATGCTATTGGCATAGTTTCCAAATCTGGTAAGAATGGCGGAACTTACGCTCATAAAGATATAGCATTTAAGTTTGCGGCTTGGATCTCAGCAGAATTTGAACTATATATTATCAAAGATTATCAAAGACTTAAATCTGATGAGGGTTCCAGGCTTTCGTTGAATTGGAATTTGAACCGTGAGATTTCGAAGATTAATTACAAGATTCATACGGATGCTATTAAAGAATATTTGTTGAAGGATTTGACTTCTGAGCAGTTGATGTATAAGTATGCAAATGAAGCAGATTTGTTAAATGTTGCATTGTTTAATAAGACTGCTAAGCAATGGAGAGACGCAAATCCTAAGTCAAAAGGAAACATTCGAGACGAGGCGAGTATTAATGAACTTCTGGTATTGGCGAATATGGAAAGCTATAATGCTGTTTTGATTTCTAAGGGTTTACCACAGGAAGATCGAATGGTGGAACTTAGAAATTTGGCGCGAGCGCAGATTTTATCCCTTGAGAATTTGAATAATTCTGGAATAAAGAGTTTGGATTCCGTGTTAAAAAGTTGAGTTTAATCACTTTTTAATTCTGCACTTAATGCTGATATTTACCTCGTCTTCTGGTACGTGTGCAGTACAGTTTCCGCGCGTGTCTTGATTCTCTTGCCTCGACTCGTTAGCTGTGCAAAGATAGCTGCGCAAAGGTAGCTTCAATTTGGAAGTAGACTTCCAAGTATGAGTTAGTTTTGCGGAATCTGAGAGCAGACTTCCAACTTTTGCCAATTTGCATTAGGCTTTTTGCATGCTTTTATTAGTTCGATTAGCCATATTTTGATAATCTCTGGCACAATGTGATAATATTTCGTATACGAAAGTATTGAGAGTTGGGAGATAATATTTATGAAGGTTTTAGTGCATCCTAGAGTTATTCGAAAACGACCTTGGTTCAGCGAAACTGAAGTAATAAATATGTGGAACTCATCTTGTAGAGAGCTTCCCAGGCAAGGTGAATATGAGCTCTTTCCGCTTTTATTGACAATGAGAATCTTCGAGCTTCCCAGGCAAGGTGAATATGAGCCTAGTCAGATGCTTTCACTTGCTTGGGATTCTCGCGGAGTTATTACGGAACTTATTGCATATAAGGGCGAAGATGGGGAATGGATTATTTTTCATGTAGTGCCTGCAACTAAAAGGTTTCTTGCTGAAATGGGATTTAGTCAAGAAGAAATTAGACAAATTTTTGGTAGAAGATAGGTAGGAGTGATTATGGCTAATTTTCGTGGTGAAGGTGGCGTTGATGTCACTGATGAAATGCTTGATAAATGGGAAAGTGATGCTGAAAAAGGCAAATATCACGGTAAAGCTGGTAATTTGCGTATTAAAAAGCCGCTCGGCAGACCGCCTCTTTACAAAGAAGCTATGTTGCCTATAACTTTTCGTATATCTGCTGAAGATGCTGATGCTCTAAAAGCTTCTGCGGATAAGCAGGGTGTGAAGATTGGGGATGTTGTGCGCGAAGCATGCAAACTGCTTCTTGCTCAAAAAGCAAGATGATTACAAAGTGTTGTGATTGCAAAGTTCTACGATTGCGCGCGGATTAATCACCCCAAAATAGCGGCGATTACTGCTATGCAAATTGGGCTAGTGACAGTAGAAAACAGTATGCCGTCGCGCGCAAAACTTAAGCCGACGTTGTAGCGCGCAGCATAATTGTAAACGTTTTGACCGGTTGGAAGTGCCGCCAGCACAACGCACGCATACAAAGTCGCCCCGCGAAAACCCATAACAAAATAAGCTAGCAAAAATGCAATTGCAGGCATAATAAGATTTTTTAGCACAGCAACAGTGGCAATAGCAGCGCGATTGGAATCTTTTCGTAAAGGTTTGCTTCCGTAAAGCGACATTCCAAAAGCCATTAAAATCATTGGAACTGCAGAATCGCCAATCATCTTAATTGGATCGTAAAGAAAATTAGGAACAGGGAAGTAGCCAACTTTTGCGGAAATTGCAGAAATAATAATTCCACCAAGCGAACCAATTAAAAGTGGCTGTTTTAAAGGCTGCTGAGCGATGCGTTTAAGCGAACATTTTCCAGTAGTTGTAATGTCGAGAACCGTCAAACCAACAGGAGTAAATACAGCCTGTTGCATAACTAAAATCGGAGCAACAAGCGCAGGATTTCCCAAAATATAAGTCGCAACCGGCAAGCCAATATTGTTGGAATTTAAATAAAGAGAATTGAGAGCACCTACAGTGCAGTCGGCTGCAGGAAGATGGAAGCAAAAGCGATTAAGCAGCACGAACGCAACTCCAACAATCATTGCAGAAAAGAATGCAACAAAAATCGAAGAGTGAAAAATCTCAAAAATAGGCTCTTTAGAAAGTATTGCAAACATTAAGCAAGGGCTGGAAACGAAAAAACTTACGCGATTTAGGACCATTTGAGCCTGTGAACCGCCAACGCGCATGCGAGCAGTAACATAGCCTGCAGCAATAACAATGCCAATTACGCAAAAGCCTTGCATTGCGCTGATTAAGCCCATTTCTTGCCTCCAAAATTCGTTAATTGCACGCAAATTGCATGCGTGCGAACCTATGCTGTAACTATAGGAGAGATACGCAACTTTTATGTGCGTTATGGATGAGTTTGAAATTATTGGAATTTTTAGTAACTGCTAATTGGCTTAAAACAGCGATGCAAATTTTAATATTCAACGAGTCATATATTTGACTCGGCAATATGGCATACTAGAGAGCGGTGGCACTGCAAGCCGCCAGGCAATCGATGGCGTCGATCCCCTCGTGAGCGTTTTCCGAGGCTGGCGTCCGCTGTCGCGCAGCTAGACTTTGTAAAGAGCTTTGGGGTGGCTCGCGCACGTGCGTGCTCAACTTAAAGCCAGGGATGCGAGGCGATGCAGCGTCTCGTGAGGAGCATAGTGCCCAGAATAATAAGAGAACGCTTCAATGAATCTGAAGCTGAAAATAGTAGAACTGTGTCTAAAACCGCTACTTCTGCGGAAATGTCCGGAATAATGCAATCTACAGATTTTGCGGAAAGTAATATAGCTGCCGGCGATACTTTGCAGCAAAGCTCTGGCGTTACGCGTCGCCGTCGCGGTCGACGAGTTACTCGTGGTGCCGGTGCGGCTGGAGAAGCAATGGAACTAAAAGTTGAGGATTCTAGTACGAAGGATTCTGAGCCGCATGTTGTTAAATCGCGCCCGATAACTTCGCTCCTATTCCAGGAGCCAGTTCTTCCTAAGGTAGTGAACAATCGTAGTGAAGAAAGCAGCAGTTCGCGTGATGACTTGCGTGACAACTCGCGTGATGTCTTGAATGATGATTTGCGTGATGATTTACGTGATATTTCTCGCGGAAGGCGCGGTGGACGCAACAGCCGCGATAGCCGTGATAGTCGCGATAGTCATGATAGCCGTGATAGTAGCGAACGCAAGTCACGTTCTGAAAGACGTGAGAATTCAAGCGAAATAAAGCGTGATAGTGGCAGAGGGAATAGTCGTGAAACATCGCGTGAAACAAGTCATTCTATGTATTCTCAAGATTCTGGGTACGCTAAGAATTTTCAGGATTCGCAAGATGATCGCGATGAAAAAACTCGCAAAAGCCAGCGTTCTCGCCGTTCTCGCAGATTGAATGCTGTTGAGCGACGTGCTGCAGCTGAAGTTGAGCAAATTGAAGAGGATCTTGCATACGACAATATTGTTTATGCTCCCATTGATACGCGCATCGATGAAACTCTTGATATTAGCGATATTTTATCTGCGGAAAATGCTTCAAATAGGCGTTCTAATCGTCGCAATATGTCGAATAACATCTCTAATGATGATGACGCTCGAAATGAAAATGGTGCAGTAGGCAGCAGAGATGGTAGCAATATCAGAGATAACAGAGATAGCCGCAATAGCAGTGACGAAGGCGATAACAGAGGTATAAACGACGATTATAATGCGAATAATGGCAACGATGACGATGAAATAATGATTACGCGTCGCCGTCGTCGCCGTCGTAGCTCTCGCGCTGATCGCAACGAAAGTCGCAACGAAAGCCGCGATTTTGACATCGATATTTCTAATGATATTGACGATGACGCGAATTCTCGCACAAAACGCGCAAGAATAGATGAAGTTTCTCAAGAAGATCGCGATTTAATTCCAGATCCAGAAGAACTTCGTGAGCAAGATGAGGAAGAAACTCTTTATACGCGTCGCCGTCGTCGCCGCCGTTCTAAATCCTCCGATGACGCAAATTCCGCGTCTTCTCAGGAAGAGTCATCCGACTACACTAATGCGAACGAGGATGACTTAACTTCTCGCCGCTCGCGCAAGCAGCAGTATATAGACGAAATTACGGATATTGAAGGCTCTACGCGACTTGAGGCAAAGCGCCAACGACGTAGAGATAATAGACGTGAGCGTAGCCGTCAGAACCTTCTTATGGAGCAAGATTTCCTTGCTCGTCGCGAAAATGTTGAACGATTAATGGTTGTTCGTGAGCGCGATCGCCACACGCAAATTTCCGTTATTGAAGACAATATTCTTGTAGAACATTATGTTTCTGATATTCAAGAAGTTGCTACTGTTGGAAATATTTATCTTGGGCGCATTCAAAACGTGCTTCCAAGCATGGAAGCGGCATTCGTAGATATTGGTCAAGCCAGGAATGGCGTGCTTTATGCAGGCGAAGTTAATTGGGATATGGCTCGTCTTGAAGGTCAGCCTCGTAGGATTGAGCTTGCGTTTAAGTCTGGTGATCCTGTGCTTGTGCAGGTTACTAAGGATCCAATTGGGCATAAGGGTGCTCGATTGACTTCGCAAGTAACTCTTGCAGGGCGTTTCTTAGTGCTTGTGCCATCTGGCGGCATGACCGGTGTGAGTCGCAAGCTTTCGGATCGAGAGCGCTCGCGTTTGCGTGCTATTGTGTCGAAGATTGCACCAAAAGATATGGGCGTTATTATTCGTACTGCTGCTGACGGCGCAAGCGAGGAGTCGATTGAAAAAGATTTAGATTCGCTTGTTAAGCAGTGGGAGCGCATTGAAGCTAAGCGCGAAGAATACTTGCATGGAAAGCGCCCTAAGCTGTTACAGGGTGAGCCTGATGTGGCAATTCGTGTTGTGCGCGATATTTTCAACGATGACTTCCAAAAGCTTATTGTTGAAGGCGAGGGAGTGCGTCAGCGAATTGATGAATATCTTGAGATGATGGCTCCAGATTTGCGCAGCAAGGTTGAATATTGGGATCCTGCTGAGCATGAAGGCAAGGACGTTTTCGATAAGTGGCAGATTGATAGTCAACTTCGTAAGGGTATGGAGCGTCAGGTTTATTTGCCGGCTGGTGGCTCTATCGTGATTGACCGTACGGAAGCAATGACTACGATCGATGTGAATACTGGACGATTTATTGGGCGTGGTAAGTCTTTGGAAGAAACGGTTACTCGTTGTAATTTGGAGGCTTCTGAAGAGATTGCGCGCCAGCTTCGTTTGCGCGATATTGGTGGCATGGTCATGATCGATTATGTCGATATGGTTATGCCAGCGAACCGCGATTTAGTTTTGCGTAGGCTTTTGGAATGCTTGGCTAGGGATCGCACGAAGCATCAAGTTGCTGAAGTTACGTCTCTTGGTCTTGTGCAAATGACGCGTAAACGCGTTGGTCAAGGCTTAGTTGAAGCGTTCTCTGAAGAGTGTCCAACGTGCAAGGGACGTGGGTTTATTTTGCACGATGAGCCTACTGTTTCTTCGGAATATGCAGATCCTTACGCGCTTAAGGGCGGAGATCCTTTTGTTAAAACAAACAAGTATGGTCACGGAAGCGCAACGGAACAGCCTGCGCCTGTTAAGCAGCAGGGTTCTAGTGCGGAAGTGAGAGCTAAGTTAGCGCGTATAGCTGCCGCGTCTGTAATTACTGACGCAGCTCATAAATCTGAAGAAGAAACGCAGTATAGCAATTTTTTGAATTCTGATGAAGAGTCTGTATCTTCTAAGGCGGATGAAACTAGCGAAGTTGCGGATGCTGGCGAAACCGCGGAAACTAGTGAAGTGGATAAAACTTCTGAAGACTTAGTTGAAAATAATTTAGAGGATACTACGCAAGAGATTGCTGAGTATACTGCGGAGCAACCTACGCAAGAAACTATGCAGGAAACTGCGCAAGATAATACGCAGGAAATTATGCAAGAAACTACAGAAAGTGATGATTGAGCCTCTGAATAGTGACTAAGTATATGCCTTGAGTACAATATTGAATATTGTCTGCATTGACTCATGAATCTAGCGACTTGACGTTAGTACATGGGTAGGTGTATTTTTGATAGTCGGTGTCTTGCCGCGCGTGTTTTGCTGTGCGCAAGGCAAAAGTAAGCTTTCAATTGAGCTAAGGAACGAATTATGTACGCGATTGTGAAGGCCGGTGGCCATCAAGAGAAGGTCGAGGTTGGCGACGCCATTCTCGTGAACCGTCTCGATGCAAAGAAGGGCGATACCGTGGAATTCCCGGTCGCGCTCGTTGTTGACGGTGCTAAGGTAACCTTGAGTGCCAAGGATCTTGCTAAGATCACGGTGAAGGCAGAAGTCTTGAACGACGAAGCCAAAGGTCCAAAGATTAGCATTATGAAGTATAAGAACAAGACTGGTGTGGCTCGTCGCAAGGGTCATCGTCAGAAGTTGACTCTCGTCAAGATCACGGCCATCGCCTGATTGACGGTGTTATAAACCTGAAAGGACAGTGAGATGGCACATAAGAAGGGTGCGTCTAGCTCGCGCAACGGTCGCGACTCACAAGCGCAATATCTTGGTGTTAAGAAGTTTGGCGGTGAAGCTGTAGTGGCTGGCAACATTATCGTTCGTCAGCGCGGCACTAAGTTCCACGCAGGTCAGAACGTTGCTTTGGGCAAGGATCACACGCTGTACGCTTTGGTGGACGGCAATGTGAAGTTCGGTATTCGTCGCGACCGCAAGGTTGTTGACGTTGTTACCGCCTGAATCTTAGCTAAGCCTAAACAGATTCGACAATAAGTCGACAATAAAACGTTTAAGCCGCACCCCCGTTCGGTGCGGCTTTTTTGTTCTCGCATGTTCCCGAGAATTTAAGTGTTTATCTTCGAGTAAGGTAGCAGTATGAGTGATTTTGTAGACCGAGTAACAGTGCATGTAAAAGGCGGAGATGGTGGAAACGGATCTGCCGGAGTTCGTCGCGAAAAGTACAAGCCATTAGCAGGTCCAAATGGCGGTAATGGCGGTGACGGTGGTTCCGTTATTTTTGTAGCTGATCGTAACGCAAACAGCTTACTTGACTACCGCTTCATGCCTCACCGCACTGCAGAAAACGGTACGATGGGCTTAGGTGACACTAAAGACGGTTCAAAAGGTGCAGACTTAGTGCTTCCAGTGCCTGTTGGAACTGTTGTTTTTACAGCACGCGGTGCCGCAGGCTCTCAAAAGCGACCTGGCGAAGTTTTGGCGGATTTGCAACATGTTGGAGACAAATTCGTTGTGGCGCAGGGGGGTGCCGGCGGTCTTGGCAACGCAGCACTCGCAAACAAAACTCGTCGTGCCCCAGGATTCGCGCTTTTAGGCGAGCCTGGCGAAGAACGCGATGTAATTTTGGAACTCAAGTCTATCGCAGACGTAGCTTTAGTTGGATTCCCTTCTGCAGGAAAATCAAGCTTAGTTGCCTCAATTAGTGCAGCTAAGCCGAAAATTGCTGACTATCCGTTTACTACTTTGGTGCCAAACCTAGGTGTTGTAAGCTTCGGCAACTATCGCTACACAATTGCAGACGTTCCAGGCTTAATTCCAGGAGCTTCCGAAGGAAAAGGCTTAGGTCTTGAGTTTTTGCGTCATATTGAGCGCACAGAAATTATTGCGCACGTAATCGATTGCGCAACGCTGGAGCCAAATCGCGATCCCATTAGCGATTACCACGCTCTTGAGCATGAGCTTGCGCAATACGCTGATAAGCTTGAGCTTCCGTTGGGTGCGATTCCAATTCCAGAGCGTCCGCGCATTATTGTGCTAAATAAAGTCGATGTGCCTGAAGCTAAAGAATTGGCTGATTTTGTACGCGGTGAATTTGAGAAAATGGGATTGACTGTATTTGAGATTTCTACCGCGTCTCACGAAGGCTTGAAAGAGCTCGGTTTTGCGCTTGGACGATTGGTTGAAAAGATGCGTGAGAAGCTCGCTGCCGAGGAAGCAGCACGAGAAGAAGAGCGTGTTGTCATCCAGCCTCTTGAGCAGCAGACTTCAGCTTTGCGTCGTCGCCGCGATGATGGACGTGGAAATAGTGCAGACTTTGAAATTAAGCGCGAGGAAGACAGAAATGGTGATTTTTGGTTCACTGTTACTGGCGCAAAACCTGAGCGCTGGGTTATACAAACGAATTTCGACAACGACGAAGCCGTTGGTTATTTGGCGGATCGCTTGGCAAAGCTTGGCGTTGAGGATGAATTGCGCAAGAAGGGCGCGCGTCCAGGAGACGAAATTCGTATTGGCACTGGGAATCATATGGTTTGCTTCGACTGGGATCCAAGTATCGCTGCCGGTGCAGAAGGATTGGACGGCGCTAACTTGGGTGCGCGTGGCAAGGATTTGCGAATCGAAGCGAACGATCCTCGCGGAGCAAGGCGCACGAATGCTGAGCGTAGACGAGATTATCACAGCATGATGGATGCAAAGAGCGCAGTTCGAGACGCGATGATGGCTGAGCGAAAGTCGGGTCACTGGGCGGATCCTTCTGTGGATGACGATCGCCATGATGAAAATAGTTTGTTTGGTCGTGGAGAAGAGCAGAAAAACTAGAAAAATCAAGGTCAAGGGGAATCTTATGAATAATCCAGAAATTGAGCTTACCGAAGATGGGGTTCGGTGTTCAATTCGTGAGGCGCGCACAATCGTTGTAAAAGTTGGCTCAAGCTCACTTACGAGCGCGTCTGGGCAGCTGGATGTGCAAAAGTTGCGCGCTCTTGTGACTGCAATAAGTCACGCGCAAATGCAAGGTGCTCGCATTGTGCTTGTGTCTTCTGGTGCAATTGCAGCTGGATTTGGTTTGCTCGGCTTTAATGAGCGTCCTAAAGATGTGCCAACTCAGCAGGCAACAGCTTCAGTTGGTCAAGGATTGCTTATGGCTCAATACGAAGCAGCATTTTCGCAATTTGGTTTCAGAGTCGGGCAAATGCTTCTTACTGCGGACGTTACTATTTCGCCGTCTCGCTACCGTAACGCTCAGCGCACAATGCTGCGGCTTCTTGAACTTGGCGTAATTCCAATCGTAAACGAAAATGATGCGCTTTCTAGCAACGAAATTCGATTCGGTGACAACGACAGACTTGCAGCATTAGTTGCGAATATTGTGCGTGCAGAAGCGCTTGTGCTGCTTACAGATGTGGATTCGCTTTATACTGCGCCGCCTAGCGAACCTGGCGCAAAACGAGTGAGCTTTGTGCCAGATGTGACGCGTGCTTTAGAAGAAGTGAAAGTTGGCGCAAGCGTTTCGGGTGTAGGTACTGGGGGTATGGTGACGAAGCTGGAAGCCGCGCATGTGGCGGCAGTTTCGGGTATTCCAACCGTGCTTACTTGCGCTGGAAATGCTGGTCCGGCACTGGCTGGAGATGCTGTTGGCACTGTGTTTGCGCCGGTGCATACGCGCGATTCTTCTAGGCGACTTTGGATTGGGTTTGCGTCTAATCCGCACGGAACTTTGGTGGTTGATTCTGGTGCTGCTAAAGCTGTGCGCGGCGGACGTGCGAGCCTTCTTGCGGCTGGTATTGTTGGTGTGCGCGGCGAGTTTTCGGCGACGGATTCTGTGTGGATTGACGATGAGCAGGGTAACCATTTGGCTAAGGGTTTAGTGGCTTTTGACGCGGAGGAAATTCCGGAGATTATGGGGCGTACGAGCGATGAGCTTGAAGAATCACTCGGCCGTCAGTATGCGCATCCGGTGGTTCATCGCGATAATCTCGTGCTTGTGTAATTGCTAGCGGCTTGTGTTTTGTCGATTTCATCGGTTGGTTTGGTGTTTTCGACAGTTTCGCTTGTTTCGCCCGTTTCGCGGCTTAAGGTTACACTGTAAATCATGGCAGAGAATATTGCAGAAACTTCATCCTCAGAAAATTGGCGCGTATTAAGCGAGCGTATTAACCGAGTCGCTCCGAGCGCAACTTTGGCAGTAGACGGCAAGGCAAAAGCTATGAAAGCTGACGGAATTGACGTCGTAAGCTTTGGTGCAGGAGAGCCAGATTTTCCTACTCCTTCTTACATTGTTGATGCTGCAACACAAGCGTGTAAAGATCCGCGCAACTATCGTTATACTGCTACTGCAGGTTTATCTGAGCTTAGAGAAGCAATTGCTCGTAAAGTGCAGCGAGATTCCGGATACGAAGTTTCCTCAAATCAAGTCGTAGTTACAAACGGCGGAAAGCAAGCTGTGTACGAAGCTTGCCAAATTCTTTTAAATGATGGCGACGAAGTTATTATTCCAGCTCCGTATTGGACGAGTTATCCGGAAGCAGTAAAGCTTGCAGGCGGCGTGCCTGTGCCGGTTTTGGCAGGTGCAGATCGCGGTTTTGAGCCAGATATTGAGGCAATTGAGTCCGCTCGCACTTCACGCACGCGCGCAATTATCGTAACTTCGCCTTCGAATCCTACAGGTGCTATTTGGAGCGCGCAAACTATTCGCGCAATCGGCGAGTGGGCTGTAAAACACCATATTTGGGTTATTTCTGATGAGATTTACGAGCACTTGCATTACGACGGCATTTCGACTTCGTATATTGGCGTCGAGGTGCCGGAAATTCGCGAGCAGCTGCTGATTTTGAATGGTGTTGCGAAAACTTACGCAATGCCTGGCTGGCGTGTTGGCTGGATGGTGGCGCCGGAAGATGTTGCTAAAGCTGCAATTAAGCTTCAAAGCCATATGACTTCTAATGTTTCTAATATTTCACAGCGTGCAGCAATTGCTGCAGTCGGCGGTTCGCTAGACGTGGTTGCCACTATGCGTGAGGCTTTCGATGCTCGACGCAAAGCGATTGTGGAAGCGTTGAACAATATTGACGGCGTTACTTGCCCTCTTCCTCACGGTGCTTTTTACGCGTTTGCTAACGTTGAGGCACTGCTTGAGTGTCCGCTTGGGGAGCATCGCGAAGTGCCGCATACTTCTTCTCGATTTGCTGAAATGTTGCTTGACGAAGCGCATGTTGCTGCGGTTCCAGGAGAGGCTTTTGGTGCTCCTGGATATTTGCGATTCTCTTGCGCTCTTGCTGACGACCAGCTTGCTGAGGGCATGCGTCGCATGAAGAAGTGGGTTGAAGCTTAAGCAAGTATGTATTGCAAAATAAGAACTTGCTTGCCATGCAAAACGCGACACTCGCTTTTGTGCGATGATATAACGAAATCATGCCCATGAGATAGTATGTCTATCTGGCGGTTTGCTATTTCGTTCCTTTTGGGGTATGATGAGCAAGTTCACCTTAGGGATGTGGCGCAATTGGTAGCGCAACGGTCTCCAAAACCGTAGGTTGTGGGTTCGAGTCCCGCCGTCCCTGCCAGTTTTTTGTTCAAGTTTTTACACGAAGGATTCAAGCATGGCGCAGGCACGCAGTACTAAGAAAGCAGTAAAGCATAACTTGTTCGTGCGTATTGGCATGTTCGTTAAGCAAACTATTGACGAGACGCGCAAGGTTATTGCACCTCATGGCAAAGAGTTGTTTGCTTGGTCGTCTGCAGTTTTCATATTTGTTGTATTTTTGATGGCTTTCGTCACCTGCATGGACTTCGGTTTGGGTAAGTCCGTAATGTGGCTGTTCGGCTGAGTTGAAATTTTGAAGGTGTATGCAAGATGACTGATGAATTCAATCTCGAAGAAGCAAGTGAAGCTGATGAGGCTTTTGCTTCTCATGATGCTGACGAAGCAAACGAATCAGCTGTGAATAATGAAGTTGCTGCTTCTAGCGAGTCCGTTGAAGCTGATGTGGATGAGGAATCTGCTGATGTTGCAGCTGATGTAGCTGATGGCGCTGCTGCTGACAGTGTTGCTGATGTTTCTAACGAAACTGGCGAAACTAGCGATGCTGATGAAACTACTGATGCTGACGATGCGAACGAAGCCGACCCGACTGATGCCGGCGCAATCGCTGTAGCAGAATTTTCTAAGAAACTTCGCACTTTGGAAGGCAAGTGGTACGTTCTTCACACGTATTCTGGTTACGAAAAGCGCGTAAAAACTAACGTTGAATCCCGCGTGCAGAACTTTGGTTTGGAAGATAAGATTTTCCAGATCGAAGTTCCTATGGAAGAAGTCGAGAAGCATACGGAAAAGGGTAAGAAGGTTATTACCCGCGTGCGTGTGCCAGGATATGTGTTGATTCGCATGTGGCCGGATGAGAACGCTCGCCGCATTGTGCGCGAGACTGAGGGTGTGACTGGTTTCGTTGGTCCTTCTAGAGAGCCTGCACCATTGAGCCGCAAGGAAGTTGTGTCAATGATGGCTCCGATGATTGCTTCTGAAGCTTTGAAGAATGCTGGCGATAAGCCGGCTGCAGCACGTAAGCGTAAGGTTGAGGTTGCTTACAAGGTTGGCGATCAGGTAACAGTTACTGATGGTCCATTCTCAACGATGGCAGCTGTGGTTTCGGACGTGGAGCCTACAACTCAGAAGCTTACGGTGTTGGTTTCCATCTTTGGACGTGAAACTCCTGTGGAGCTTGGGTTTAACCAAGTTGAGCCGATTGTTTGAGCTGAAAGCCTAGGCTTTTGTAGCTAGCTTTTGTAGATTTTATAGACCGGGGTGCGTATTGCACTCCGGTTTTTTGTTTTGTTTATTTTTTGTTTTTTGCTTTGCTTGCTTTTGCTTAGTTTTGTTTATTTACCGCGACACGCCGTAAAATGGGGAAATAATCCTAAATTTTCTTGCAATTACAGTGCTTTTATCAATGTAAATAATAAATATTTCCAAATATTTAGTTTGGCTTGCAAATAGGCGTGGGGGGGGTATAGTGCTGAGTGTTTGAGAAGAGCGTTTTTAGCAGAGAATTTTAGCGAGAATTCGAGTTTTTCAGTGCCGTTGTAATAACGACATTATGATATAAGAGGGCGAATTAGAAGGTAGGTGTATATGTTTAATTCGCATATATTTAGCCGTTTCCTTCGACTAGTGCGCTCAATTCGCCGTTCGTTATTTGCTTTTTTCGTGGCAATTACAATGTTGCTTGCTACTTTTGTGATTGCTCCAACTTATGCGTTGAGTGCTGGCGAAAGTGCTACTTCTACTGAGAAGGCTGAGGGTGCGAAGGCTGGTTCTACTAAAAACGATGGTGAATCGAATAAGCAGTCTGAGCAGAGTGAATCTAATAATACTACTGAGCCTAATAAGAAAAATACTGATACTTCAAGTACTTTAAATAAAGATAATAAGGAATCGAAGCCCGTTGAAAAGCAGCAGAAGTCTGATAGTAACAATGGTGTTGATAAGGCTAAGTCGACTGATTCTGATGTAAAGAAAAACGTTAAAGATGCTAAAAATAAAGCTGCTGATTCTGCGGAAGCTGTTAAAGGCACTGACAGAGGCGCGAATGAAAAGCCTGAACTTCCGGAAGCRKRYRWGWATAAKAGANAGGTATAATACTCCTGAAAAATGCTACAGCATTACTTATGGTAATAAAACAATAAACATTAAAAGTAAGAATGGCGAGCCTTATAATAGGGTTCCTCAGATTATTATTCCAACAATAAAAGTTGCAGGTAAAGTGCAGCAAACATTACCTGCTGGCGTGTGGCTTGGGTTGGAAGAGTATGCTAAAAGTGATGATTCTGTAAAGTATGCTTTTTTCAAGGGTGAGAATGATAGCTACACTGCTAAATCTACGAAAAATAGCGATGGTTCTATACGTTTTTTTGCGAGCAAATGGTTAGTAGCTAATACATATAGGTTTTATGTTGTAATACATTATCCAGGTGGTTCTAAACCCAAAACTAGGATTAAAGCGATACTTGCTAAGGATGATTTGCCTAAGGCTCAGCCCGGTGATTTGTCGCTTAGCTTATACGATTTTGGGAATGCGCAGGATGGTGTTGCGGTAAGTGGTAATAAAATTATTATAAAACCAAAGTCTAAAGGTTCAGCTCCTAGCGGAGGTGCTGACGGCAGTACTACTGACAGTACTGATAAGAAAGATACTTACGATTCTATTAATAAGCTTTTTATTGAATCGAAATCGACAGATAAGCCTGGTTCTATCTATCACCGTATGATTTGCCATGAAAATGGTAGCGATAATTATACGTCAGACCGTGTTAATGGTTTGAGTTTAGTTACGCAGACTCAGTTCAAGCATATGGAAAATCAGAATCGACCTGATAAAAATGCAGAGAATTCTGCTGTGTATGAGAATGATGATTATACTGAGCGCTCTCAAAGCTGGATTAGTGGCACACCTAAAGAGACTGGCACTTTTGAGTGCAAAGTGTTTGCTATTAAGGATGTTGACTTAAAACAAGACTTATCAACTCATAAAGAGCCACAATCGTCTAAATTGGCAGAAGAGTTTGGCAAAAGAGTCAAAACTAATACAGATATGAAGTTATTGTTCGATAATCCAGAACGAAACATTGTTGAAGATAAGTGGGACAATAAAACATCTATTGCGAAAGGCGTTGACTGGGATTATAAGACTGTAATAATCCAGTTTGGAGATAAGCCAAAGCCAAAAATTGGTGATAATGATCTTACGCTGAAAGTGTATCCGTTTAAAAACGGCACGGGTTCGTTGCCAGCGGCGTTGACTAGCAGCAATAACAATATTTCTGCGATGCTCGGTATGGAGCTTAAGCCGTTTGTTGATGCTACTTCTGCGGCGGATAGCACGAAGAAGATTACGTTGCGCGTGCTGTGCTCGAAGAGCGAGAAGAAGAATAATGCTTCTGGTGGTAGTGGTACTTCTACTGGGGGTAATAGCTTTGCTGAAAGTGGTTCTGCTGGAAGTGGCTCAAGTGCTGCTAATACTAGCGGTACTGGCTCGCAATCTGAGCAATCTTCTGAATCGTCGCAACCTGCTGATGCTCTTGAATACAAGACTTGGAGCAGTAGTCCTGCAGGTCTGGTGTTGAGTGTGCCTGAGGATACGAAGCAAAATACGTGTAACTCTAGTAAAGAAGGGGAGGCGACTTGCGAGTCGGTTGATCCAAGTAAAAAAGTGGCTGCGCGAACTGATAAGGAAGTGAGCATAAAGCCGACTAAGGTTGGCGATTACCAGTGCGTTGTGTACGCGTTGAAGCCTAAAGCACTCACTACGTTTGATGATGCAATAAAAAATACTAAGGCTGACAGTCTAACGCCTGATTCAATAAAATCTGCGCTAACTGCTACTCCAGCGTCTTTTAAAGAAAAGAAGGATTTTGCTGCTTTCAAGCTCGATATTCACTTGGCGAGTAATTTTACTTTGCCGCACACGGGCGGGCAGAGTTGGAATTTGCAGTTTGGTATTCTTGCCGCTCTGTTGGTAAATCTGCTGGCTGCTGGCTTTGTGGTAAGTCAAAGTGAGCGCGCTCGCAAATTAATTTTGGGAAGGCGGCGAGGCTTATGCAATCACGTATGAAGCAGTTGTATATGCATTTACTCGCTGTGCTTCGCATAAGGCGACTACGTACGCATTTGCGCATCAAGCCTTCCTGTTTCGCGCATTGTTTTATTGCGTATTGTTTTATTGCGCAGTCTTTCGGGATTCGGGAGCGTGATAACACAAGGTAAATGCCAAAAATTTTAAAACTTTACTCGCAAGAGCATGATCAATGCAAACTAATTCTCTACTTGCTGTAAAACGGCATACGAAAGGAGTGAACATGAAAAAGTTCACTAATAAATTCGTGGCGGCGGTTGCGTCGCTTGCGATGGCTGGCACGCTGTGCGTCGCCGGCGCTGTAACTGTGGCTGGGGTTGCGTGGGCTAGTAAGCCGGGTGTTCCACAACCTTCTGTTAAAATGGATCCTAAGGCTCCGTGGGAGAGTAAAGCTCCGCAGAGCGGTAGTTTAACTATTGTTAAGTGCAAGAAAAAGGATGTCTCTACAACTACTACTACCGTTGCTTCGTCTAGTACTGCTAATGCGTCCGCATCTAATGAGACAGGCAAAACGCAAGATACATCTTGCCCTGCTGGTTTTGAACCTCTTAAAGATGTTAGTTTCACTGTAACTAAAGTTGCATCCATTAAGGAAGGAACTAATGATGTTACTTTGAATCTTGCTCAGTATGATTCTTGGCAGAAGATTGCTGGTATTGTTTCTAAGCTAAACGCTCATCCGGAAGAAGCTGGAGTTGTAACTCTTGGAACTGGAACTGATGTGCACAATATGACTGCTACAGACAAGGATGGTAAGTCTACACTTAATAATCTTGCTGTTGGTTTGTATAAGATTGTTGAGAAGGTTCCTGATGGTTATGGTGCTTACGATTTCAGTAGTTTCTACATGACTTTGCCTTTGATTGAACAGAAGACTGATAATGGCAAGACCACAACTGTGTATGAGTATAATCCTGTAGTTAAGCCAAAGAATATTGATCTTTCTTCTGCAATTAAGAAGAATGTTGATAAATCTCACATTTTTGCTGGTGTAAAAGATAAAATTTACTACACAATTACCGCGAAGGTGAACAAGACTAAGATTGGCAAGGATTTGACTGAGAAGAATCTCACGGATTACGCGGTATTCGATGATGCTCCAACCTCAGCGTTTACAGAACCTAATAATCAGGGACTTGATGCTGCTGTGCAGTCTGTAAAGTTCGGTATAGGTAGTGATTCTACCTTTACTAAGGGTGAGAACAACGACTACACCGTTACTGCAACGGCTAATTCTGATAATGCTGAGATTACTACAGCTGGAGATACTAAAGGTCTTGCTGCTGGTCACACTCGCATTCTTGTGAAGTTCACTGAAGCAGGTTTGAAGAAAATTGCTTCTAAGTTGAATAACGTTGCTGCTGGATCTGAGGCTCCTCAAGTTGAGGTTGAGCTTGCGTTTGACATAAGTAAAGCCTTCAAGGATTCTACTACAGATAAGACTATTACTAATAAGTCTGGCTTCTTCCCAGCTCATGATGAGGGTACTACTGCACCGAATCCTATAATTCCTAATGTTGATGGCAGTAAGCCTACAGTCAAGTTTGGTTATTTGCAGGTTGATAAGTACAATTCTGAAGATGAGAGTAAAAAGCTTTCTGGTGCTGAATTCAAGATATTTACTGACAAAGAGAAAGCAGATTTGTGCACCAAGTCTCTTAAGGAAAATACAGCAGTAGATGCGGAAGATAGTCCTTGCAAGGCCGCTTCTGCATTTGATGAAACTACTGTTGAAGGCGGTAAATTCTCTAATCCTTACAAGGCTGAAGCTGGTTCAACGCTGTATGTTGTTGAGGTTAAGGCTCCTGAAGGATTTGCTTTGTCTCCTGTGGTTAAGGAAATAACTGTTAAGGATACAACTACCAACGATAATCCTGATACTTTGAAATTCCCTAACATTCCGTTGCATGGTGAAAAAGGCGGTAACAAGTTCTGGTTCAATCTTCCTGCAACTGGTGCTGCTGGCGTGATTCTGTTTGCGCTTGCTGGCATGGGCTTGATTGCAGCAAGCGTGTTCCTCTACATGCGCAATCGCAAAGAAGAGGAACAGCAGCAGAACGCTTGATCCGCTTTCTAAAGCTGGTCTTGTAGTCTAATAGCAAAGTGTGAGTCTAGGGTTTACTGAACTAAATCCTAGACTCACTTGCTCTAAAAACGTGTGTTTTCACGCGTAATTTGAAACAAAATTTACGTGTATAAACGTTATACAAGGAAGAAGCATGAAATTAAACGACGCTGTTGTTAAAGTATATGCTTTCTTCAAGCAACTCAAAGCAAAACCCGTCGCTCAAGCAAAACCCGTCGCTTCTGCAACCGAAACAACACCAGCCTCCACAGCAACGCAAACCGCAGTCTCCGCAACTGCAACAAAACCCGCTAAAAAACCCAAATCCAAACTCCGCCGTATTTTAGAGCCAATCGTTCTCGCGCTTGCAGCGATTCTGTGCTTCACGTACCCGATTGCGTCAACGTTGTGGAATAACAAGGTGTCGAAGGAGATTTCCTCTGCGTACGACCGTTTGAGTCGTAAGCAAACTGCGAGCGCTAGAGAGAAGATTTTGAACGCGGCTCGTCGTTATAATGCGCGCCACAAGTCGATTATTACGGCTGATCCGTACGATGGCACGACGGATTATATGAAGACGCCGGAGTATAAGGAGTATGCGAAGCAGCTGGATGAGCCGATGGGGATTATGGGTATTGTGAAAATCCCGAAGATTGGCGTTAAGCTGCCGATTTACCACGGTAGTTCGCAGGAGGTTTTGGCGTATGGCGCTGGACACTTGTATGGCACAGATTTGCCGGTTGGGGGTAAAACGCGTCACGCTGTTGTGACGGCGCATACGGGTTTGCCAAATGCAACCATGTTTGATGATTTAGTGGAGTTGAAGAAGGGTGATTTCTTCTACTTTGACGTGCAGGGGGAGACGTTGCGTTACAGGGTATTCCGCATTAGCGTGGTCGATCCGCATGATATTAGGTTACTTCAACGCGAGAATGGGCGTGATCTGGCGACGCTGCTTACGTGTACGCCGTATGGTGTTAATACGCAGAGATTGCTGGTGACAGGCTATCGCGTGCTGCCGGATCCTGTTTCCGCGCCGGGCGATAAGTTGCAGTGGCCGCTTTGGATGACGATGTTTGTGCTCGCGCTTATTGGTTGCGCTGTGATTCTTACGACGATGATTATTGCCGCGGTTCGCAAGCGCCACCGCCGTGCTGCTTCACTTGCTCATGCCAAACATATAACTGCTTAGAATTGCTGTAATGCAGCGTGTCGCGAAGATTTAGAGAAATAACACCTTGATTTTCGTGAAAATTCGGCATATATTTACCCCTGATTTCGTGAAAATTTAGCATAAATTGACATTGATTTTCGTGAAATATATACTATAAAACAATAGTA